>DOWQ01000334.1 GCA_003519485.1 Streptomyces sp.
CACGGGGCCGCGGCCCTGCGCGTACCGGCCGCGTACCGGCCGCGCGCCGAGGCCGGTACGGGCCCGTAGCGGACAGGGCGCGCCGGCACCGGTACGCGGAGCCGTCCCCCGCAGCTCCGTACACCCGAACGAACGATGAGGGGGGCGCCCGGACCAGGTCCGGGCGCCCCCCTCAGTCGTGCTGCACGCCGCTCAGCCGTCGGCCGTAGCCGTGAATCCGGCTCTAGTCGCGGCCGCCCGCGCCGTTCCCCGGGCCGCCGTTGCCGCCGCCGCGACCGCCGCCGTTGCCCCAGCCGCCGTCGGTGCCGCCGATGATGTCCGGCGGGACGGGGGTGTCCTGGTCCTGGTCCCCGCCGCCCTCCTCGCCCCGGTCGCCCTTGTCCTCGTCCTTGTTCTTGTCCCGGTCCTTGTCCTTGTCCTTCGGGTCCGCGATCGGGACCTCGACGAAGCCGGGCGCGGGCATGCCCTCCAGGGCGCCGGCCATCGCGTCCCGCCAGATCGGGCCGGGGACCTCGCCACCAAAGACCTTGGGGTAGTACTTACCGCCGATGGTGATGTCGATCATGCTCTTGTTCTCGGTCGGATTGCCGACCCACACAGCCCCCGCCAGATTCGGCGTGTAGCCCACGAACCAGGCCGCGTAGCGGTAGTCGGTGGTGCCGGTCTTGCCCGCGCTGGGGCGGTTGCTGAGGCCCGCCCGGGTGCCCGTACCGTCCTCGACGACGCCCTTGAGCAGAGTGTTGACGGTGTCGGCGGTCTTCTCGGACATCGCCCGGGAGCAGGTGCTCTTGGGCACCTTCAGCGCCTTGCCGTTCGCGTCCTCGATCGACTCGATGGCGACGGGGGGGCAGTACACGCCACGGTTGGCGAAGGCCGCGTATCCGGCTGCCATGGTCAGCGGCGACACCAGCTGGCTGCCGAGGGTGATGGACGGGACCTGGTCCATGTCCGCCCCGTCGGCCCGCTCGACGCCCATCTTCTCCGACATGTTGATCACCGGGCAGATGCCGATGTCGCTGATCAGCTGCACGTAGTAGGTGTTCACCGACTTCGCGGTGGCTTCCTTCATGCCGTACGGGCCGACCTCGGACTTGTTCTCGTTCTCGACCGTGGCCGGCGAGTTCGGGTCGTTCTGCCACTGCCCCTCGCACTTCGGGACCGGGCTCGGGTACGGCATCTTGTACGGCGACGGGTAGCTCTTCGTCGGGTTGACGCCCCGCTCCAGGGCCGCCGCCGCGACGATCGGCTTGAACGTGGAGCCGGGCTGGTAGCCCATGCCGCCGCCCATGTCCCCGTTCACGGACAGATTGAGCGTCGTTTCGTCGCCGCGGAAGCCGTACGGCCGCGACTGCCCCATGCCGCGGATCTTGCCCGTGCCCGGCTCGACGAGCGAAACGGCGGTCGCCACCGGGTCGCTCTGCTTGACGTGGTTCTTCACCGACGCCTGCACGGACTTCTGCGCCTTCGGGTCGAGGGTGGTGCGGATGGTCATGCCGCCCTCGTCCCAGCGCCGGCTGCGTTCCTTGCGGGACTTGCCGAAGGTCTCGCTGTTCAGAAAGGCCTTCTTGACGTAGTCGCAGAAGAAGCCGGCGCCGTCCACTGCCGTGATGCAGCCGTTCCGGGGTTTGCTGACCTTGAGCCCGAGTGGCTTCGCCTGCGCCTCGGCGGCCTCCGCCTCGGTGATGTCGCCGAGATCGGCCATCCGGTCGAGCACGGTGTTGCGGCGCTCGATCGCCTGTTCCGGGTTGACGACCGGGTCCCAGCGGCTGGGCGACTGGACGATGCCCGCGAGCAGCGCGGCCTCCGCCACGTCCAGGTCCTTCGCGGATTTGCTGAAGTAGCGCTTGGCCGCGGCCTCGGCGCCGTAGGCCTGCTGGCTGAAGTACGTGATGTTGAGGTAGTTCTCGAGGATCTGCTTCTTGCCGAGCTCCTCCTCGACCTGGATCGCGTACTTCAGTTCCTGGATCTTGCGGCCGAGCGTCTGCTGGGTGGCGGCCCGGAACTTCTCCTCGTCGTTGCCCGCCTCCTCGACGAAGACGTTCTTCACGTACTGCTGGGTGAGGGTCGAGGCGCCCTCGGAGACCTCGCCCGACTGCGCGTTCTTGTTGAGCGCCCGGAGGATGCCCTTGAGGTCGATCGCACCGTGCTCGTAGAAGCGCGAGTCCTCGATCGCGACGATCGCCTGCCGCAGATACGGGGAGATCTTCTCGAGCGGTACGACGGTGCGGTCGCGCGAGTAGACGGAGGCGATCAGCCCGCCCTCGGAGTCGAGGATCGTCGTCTTCTGGCTCAGCGGCGGGCGCTTGAGGTTGGCGGGGATCTCGTCGAATCCCTCGACGGAACCCTTGGCCGCCAGCCCGAGCGCGCCGGCCGCGGGCAGCGCGAGACCGGCGACCACGGCACCGGCGAGCACGCTGACCCCGAGGAACCTGGCGACCTGTTGGGTCGTGGAGAGGCCGCCGCCCGAGCGCTTCTTAGCCATGAGGGCAGCCTACGTTCTCATTCGCCGGACAGGTACGCATCCCTTGGCCTAAGCTCTTCCCAACAGTCACAAGAGCGTTTCGCCGCGTCGCGCCGCCCCTCTCCCCGGTGCGACATTCGCGCAGGAACACCGTCATATGCCACCGGAATTCCCTCCTGGCGAACCTGTGCTGCCCTGTAATGCCGGACTTCTCCGGTATGTCCTCCCCTCACTCCGTTGGGTGATCTGCCGCGTACGCATAGTCCGTTCGGGCCATTCAAGATTGGGCCCGCAGGGGGTGTTGCGCCCTGCCCACCTTCCGTAACGTCCTCAACTGGCAACGGTGAATATGCCGCTGCCGCCGTGGGGGAGCCTCGATTCGGGAGAGGACGGCGCCAGCATGAGCTGGGTAACCGACTGGAGTGCGCAGGCAGCCTGCCGCACTACTGATCCGGATGAACTGTTCGTTCAAGGGGCGGCCCAGAACAGGGCCAAGGCCGTCTGTACCGGCTGCCCGGTGCGCACCGAGTGCCTTGCCGACGCCCTGGACAACCGCGTCGAGTTCGGCGTGTGGGGTGGCATGACAGAACGGGAACGAAGGGCGTTGCTGCGCCGCCGGCCGACGGTCACCTCCTGGCGGAGGCTGCTGGAGACGGCCCGTACGGAGTACGAGCGCAGCTCCGGCATTCTTCCCGTGGAGATCGACGAGGAGGACTACGCAGCCGCAGGGTGAGCAGGGCCGGCTCGGGGAGGGCTGCTAGCCCGCGGCGGGCCGGCCCGCGAGCCGCTCGCCGATGGTGCGCAGCCCCGCGAGGTCGTGCACATCGCCGGGCAGCGCGGAGACCTCGGTCACCGGCACGTCGGGGTGGAGCGCGGTGAAGCGGTCGCGGGTGCGCTGCTCGCGGTCGAGCACCTGCATGCGCTCGGCGTGCAGCCGCAGCAGTCCCGCAGCGAAGCGCTCGGCCGGGAGTTCCTGCCCCCGGGCGTCGTCGATGGCGGCGCCGTCCGGGGTTTCGCGCGTGGCCGTGGAGCCGCTCCCGGGGAGGTCGTCGCCGTCGCCGGGCTTCCCGGCGACATCGGCAGCCTGCCCGCCGTCCCGATCCGCCATGCCGCCGTCCGCAAGATTTTCCGCCTCGAGGGTCTCGGCCGCGGCGAGGGCGCGCTCGGCGCTGATCCGGGCGGCGCCGCTGCCGTGCACCCGGTTCAGTACGAGCCCGGCCAGCGGCATCTCCTCGGCGGCCAGCCGTTCGACGAAGTACGCCGCCTCCCGGAGCGCGTCCCGCTCCGGGGCCGCCACCACCAGGAAGGCCGTGCCGGGCGCCTGGAGCAGCCGGTACGTCGCGTCCGCGCGGGTCCGGAAGCCGCCGAACATCGTGTCCATCGCGGCCACGAAGGTCTGTACGTCCCCCAGCAGTTGGCCACCCACCAGCTTGTTGAGCGTGCCCGTCATCACGGACATGCCGGCGTTCAGGAACTTCATCCCGGCCCGGCCGCCGACCTTCGCCGGCGCCATCAGCACCTTGATGAACCGGCCGTCGAGGAAGGACCCGAGCCGCTGCGGGGCGTCCAGGAAGTCCAGCGCGGACCGGCTCGGCGGGGTGTCCACGACGATCAGGTCCCAGGCGTCGCGCGCGCGGAGCTGGCCCAGCTTCTCCATGGCCATGTACTCCTGGGTGCCCGCGAATCCGGCGGACAGCGACTGGTAGAAGGGGTTCGCCAGGATCGCGTCGGCCCGTTCCCCGTCCGCGTGCGCCTCGACGATCTCGTCGAACGTGCGCTTCATGTCCAGCATCATGGCGTGGAGTTCGCCGCCGGCCGATCCGTCGATGCCCTGCACCCGGCGCGGGATGTTGTCGAGCGAGGCGATGCCCATCGACTGGGCGAGCCGGCGGGCCGGGTCGATCGTGAGCACGACAACCTTGCGGCCGCGCTCGGCGGCCCGTACGCCCAGCGCGGCCGCCGTAGTCGTCTTGCCCACGCCGCCGGAGCCGCAGCACACGACGATGCGCGTCGCCGGGTCGTCCAGGAGCGGGTCCGTGTCCAGCCGGGGCACTGCTTCGTCCATGCTCATGCCGCCACCCCGGGGACTCCCTGCTTCCGTATCTCCCTGGCCAGCCGGTAGAGGCCGGCGAGCTCCGTGCCCTCGCCAAGGAACCGGAGTTCGTGGGTGGGCAGCCCGAGCCCGGCTATCTCCTTGCGCTGCGCCTGCTCCAGCCTGACCCGTTCGACATGCTCACGCGCCTGCTCCAGCAGCGGGTCGACCAGGCGTTCGGCGAGCCCGCCGCGGCGGGCTCCGCCCAGTCCGGCCCGGGAGAGCGCCTTGACGACCGCCGGGCGGTCGCCGTCCGCGGCCCGGCGCAGCTCCTCCTCGCCGAGCACGGGGGGCCGGACCATGTTGATGACGACCCCGCCCACCGGCAGCCCGGCCGCGCGGAGTTCGGCGACGCCGTCCAGCGTCTCCTGGACGGGCATCTCCTCCAGCAGCGTCACCAGGTGTACGGCCGTCTCGGCGGACTTGAGCACGCGCATGACCGCCTGCGCCTGGTTGTGTATCGGCCCGATCCGGGCCAGCCCGGCGACCTCGTCGTTGACGTTCAGGAAGCGGGTGATCCGGCCGGTCGGCGGCGCGTCCATGACGACGTGGTCGTACGCGGGGCGGCCGTTCCTGTGCATGCGGCGCACCGCCTCGCACGCCTTTCCGGTCAGCAGCACGTCGCGCAGGCCGGGTGCGACGGTCGTCGCGAAGTCGATCGCGCCGAGCTTCTTGAGCGCGCGGCCGGCGCCGCCCAGCTTGTAGAACATCTGGAGGTAGTCCAACAGGGCGCGCTCGGCGTCGATGGCGAGCGCGAACACCTCGCCGCCGCCCGGCGCCACCGCGATCTTGCGCTCCTCGTAGGGCAGCGCCTCGGTCTCGAAAAGCTGTGCGATCCCCTGTCTTCCCTCGACCTCGATCAGCAAGGTCCGGCGGCCCTCCTCGGCGAGGGCGAGCGCGAGTGCCGCGGCGACCGTGGTCTTCCCGGTGCCGCCCTTGCCGCTGACGACGTGGAGCCTGCTCATGAATCGGAGCCTAACCAGTCGGGGCGGGGGCTACGCACGAGGCCAGGTGTCGTAGGCATTACAGTCGACACCATGACCAAGTGGGAATACTCGACCGTGCCGCTCATCGTCCATGCGACCAAGCAGATCCTCGACACGTGGGGAGAGGACGGCTGGGAGCTCGTGCAGGTCGTGCCGGGCCCCAACAACCCCGAGCAAGTGGTGGCGTACCTCAAGCGGGAGAAGCAGGCATGAGCGCTGTCGAGGACAAGATCGCGTCGCTCGGGCTGAAGCTGCCCGAGGTGGCCGCGCCCCTCGCGGCGTACGTCCCGGCCCTGCGTTCGGGCAATTACGTCTTCACCTCCGGCCAGCTGCCGCTCGTCGACGGCAAGCTGCCGGTGACCGGCAAGGTCGGCGCCGAGGTCACCCCCGAGGAGGCCCAGGAGCTGGCCCGCACCTGCGCGCTGAACGCGCTCGCCGCGGTCAAGTCGGTCGTCGGTGACCTGGACAGGATCGTCCGGGTCGTCAAGGTGACCGGCTTCGTCGCCTCGGCTCCCGACTTCACCGGCCAGCCGGGCGTCGTCAACGGCACCAGCGGCCTGCTGGGCGAGGTGCTCGGCGAGCGTGGCCTGCACGCGCGGAGCGCGGTCGGCGTGGCGGTACTGCCGCTGGACGCGCCGGTCGAGGTCGAGATCCAGGTCGAGATCGCCGGCGACTGAGCCTCCCGGGACGCCCGGCGGCCGTACGCGCCGGGCGGTACCCCGGCCGCCGGTCCGTACGCCGCTCCGTACGAGACCTTCCGTACGCGCGGGGCGCCGGACCGTGCGCGACCTCCCTTACGCGCCGGGCGCTCTCGAACAACCGCGCGGGAACACATAGCATCCGGCCATGTCCGCTAAGAATGGCCAGTGGTATCCGCCGGAGTGGCCCGAACGCATCCGTGCCCTCGCGAGCGGCGAGCTCACCGCCGCGGCCCCGCGCCGCGCCGCGACCGTACTGCTGCTGCGGGACGGCGCGGCCGGGCCCGACGTCCACATGCTGCGCAGACGCGCCTCCATGGCCTTCGCCGGGGGCGCGTACGCGTATCCCGGCGGGAGCGTGGACGCCCGTGACGAGCGCCCCGTCGGGTGGGCCGGCCCTTCCCGGGCCGACTGGGCCGGGCGGCTCGGCACCGACGAGGCGGCGGCCCAGGCCATTGTCTGCGCGGCGGTCCGCGAGACCTTCGAGGAGGCGGGCGTGCTCCTTGCCGGGCCGACCGCCGACACCGTCGTCGAGGACGCCACGGGCGACGACTGGGAGGCGGACCGGGCGGCGCTCGTCAGCCGCGAGCTGCCCTTCGCCGACTTCCTCTCCCGGCGCGGGCTGCTGCTGCGCAGCGACCTGCTGGGCGGCTGGGCGCGCTGGATCACCCCCGAGTTCGAGCCCCGGCGCTACGACACGTGGTTCTTCGTCGCCGCGCTGCCCCGCGGTCAGCGCACCCGCAACGCCTCCACCGAGGCGGACCGCACCGTCTGGATCCGGCCCGCGGAGGCCGCCGCCGGCTACGACCGGGGCGAGCTCCTGATGATGCCGCCGACGATCTCCACGCTGCGGCAGCTGGCGCCGTGCGGCTCGGCCGCCGAGGCCCTCGCCGCCGCCGCGGACCGCGACCTGTCGCCCGTGCTGGCGCGCGCCGAGCTGCGGGGCGGCGAGATCGTGCTGAGCTGGCCCGGACACGAGGAGTTCACCAAGCGCATCCCGGTCGACGAGCCGCCGGCCACGAATCCGTCCCCGCCCGCGCCCCCGTCACCCGGAGGTCCCACCG
>DOWQ01000442.1:0-619 GCA_003519485.1 Streptomyces sp.
CCGGGGCGTGCAGCCGCGAGGTCCGCGGCTTCGCGATGCCGGGCACGCTGCCCGGTGCGGAGCAGGTCCTCGCCTGCGAGGTCGTCACGCCCGCCGGCGGATGGAGCTCCTACCCGCCGCACAAGCACGANNGAGGAGATCTACTACTTCGAGACGCAGACCGCCGGGGACCAGGCCGCGCCGGTCACCCGGGGCACCGACCGCGCGGACGGCCGCCAGCCCGTCGGGTACCAGCAGGTCTACGGCGCGCAGGGGCGCGACATCGACGTCCTCGTCGAGGTCGCGACCGGCGACACCGTCCTCGTCCCGCACGGCTGGCACGGCCCGGCGATGGCCGCGCCCGACGCGGACCTGTACTACCTCAACGTCATGGCCGGTCCCGGACCCGACCGGGTCTGGCTGATCTGCGACGACCCCGCCCACGGGGCGATCCGGGAGACCTGGGAGGGGCAGCGATGAGCAGCGAGCGTGGGGAGACGGTGCGGCTGACGGTGGCCCAGGCGCTGGTGCGCTTCCTCGGGCACCAGTGGAGCGAGCGGGACGGGCAGCGGCAGCGGCTCGTCGAGGGCTGCCTCGGCATCTTCGGCCACGGCAACGTCGCCGGCGTCGGGCAGGCGCT
>DOWQ01000442.1:699-2994 GCA_003519485.1 Streptomyces sp.
GCGGCCGGCCCGCTGCTGCAGGAGCTCGAGCAGCCGCACGGCGGGGACCTCACGGTCAACGACGCCTTCCGCCCGCTCTCCCGGTTCTACGACGAGGTGCGCCGCCCCGAGCAGCTGCCGAGCATCCTGCTCGCGGCGATGCGGGTGCTCACCGACCCCGTCGAGACGGGTGCGGTGACGATCTCCCTGCCGCAGGACGTGCAGGCCGAGGCGTTCGACTGGCCCGAGGAGTTCTTCGCCGACCGGGTGTGGCACGTCCGCCGCCCCGCGCCCGACGCCGGCGCGCTCGCCGAGGCGCTGGCCGCCGTACGGAGCGCGGACCGCCCGCTGATCGTCGCCGGCGGCGGAGTCCACCACAGCGAGGCCGAGGAGGCGCTCAAGGCCTTCGCCGGGGCCACCGGCATCCCGGTCGCCGCCACCCAGGCCGGCAAGGGCTCGCTGCGCCACGACCACCCGGCCGACGTCGGCGGCATCGGCCACACCGGCACGGCCGCCGCCGACGGCCTCGCCCGCCGTGCCGACCTGGTCATCGGCGTCGGCACCCGCTGGACCGACTTCACCACCGCCTCCGGCACCCTCTTCGCCGAGCCCGGCGTGCGCTTCGTCAACCTCAACATCGCCGCGTTCGACGCCCACAAGATGAGCGGGCTGTCCCTGGTCGCCGACGCCCGCGCGGGGCTCGAGGCGCTGGCCGAGGAGCTCGTCGGACACCGCGTCGACACGGCGTACGAGGAGGAGTGCGGCCGCGCCAAGGCCGCCTGGGACGAGGCCGTCGAACGCGCGTACGCCGCCCCGCACCAGGACGCCCGCCCGACGCAGGCGCAGGTCCTCGGCGCCCTCGACTCCGTCGTCGGCGACGAGGACGTGGTCATCAACGCGGCGGGCTCGCTCCCCGGCGACCTGCACAAGCTGTGGCGCTCGCGCTCGCCCCGCCAGTACCACGTGGAGTACGGCTACTCCTGCATGGGCTACGAGATCCCCGCCGCCATCGGCGTCCGGCTCGCCGCTCCCACCCGCCCCGTGTGGGCGCTCGTCGGCGACGGCACGTACCTGATGATGCCGACCGAGATCGTCACCGCCGTCCAGGAGGGCATCGCGATCAAGGTGGTGCTGCTCCAGAACCACGGCTACGCCTCCATCGGCGGGCTGTCCGAGGCCACCGGAGCCGAGGGCTTCGGCACCGGCTACCGCTACCGGGCCGACGACGGCTCGTACACCGGCGACCCGCTGCCCGTGGATCTCGCCGCCAACGCCGCCAGCCTGGGCATGGACGTGCTCCGGGCCGGCACCGTGCGGGAGCTGCGCGAGGCGCTCGCCGCGGCCCGTACCGCGGCCGCCCCGCTGCTCTGGGACCGGATCGAGTCCAAGCCCGGCCGCGCCCGCGGACGCCTCGAATGGGCGCTGCCGCTCGTGGTGCTCGACCTGCTCTTCGCGGTCTTCCTCGCCGTGCAGCTCGCGGTGCTCCTCGGCGGCTACGACAAGGTGTTCGACGAGACGGGCCTGAGCCGCTCCGAGTACGCCCGGCAGGGCTTCTGGCAACTGCTCTGGGCGACCCTCCTCACCCTCGTCGTGATCGCCCTCGCACTGCGCTGGGCACCGCGCGGCACGCAGCGGGACCGCACCCTGGTGAAGTCGGTGCTCGGCACGCTGTGCGTGCTGACGCTGGTGGTCGTGGCCTCTGCCGCACGCCGCATGGACCTCTACGTCGACGAGTACGGGCTGACCCGGCTGCGGCTCTCGGTGGCCGGGGCGGAGCTGTGGCTCGGACTGGTGATCGTGCTGATCATGGTGGCGGGCGTGGTCGGCGGCCGGTGGCTGCCGCGGGCTGTCCTCGGCAGCGCTGCCGCGGCCGTACTCGTGTTCGGCCTCGTCTCGCCCGACGGACTCGTCGCCGGACAGAACGTCGAGCGGTACGAGAGCACCCGCGACCGCGACCTCGATCTCGAGTACCTCCGCGAGCTGTCCGCCGACGCCGTGCCGGCCCTGGACCGGCTGCCCGAGCCACAGCGTTCCTGCGCCCTGGAGAGTATCGAGGCCGGGCTGCGGGAGGACGACGAGCCCTGGTACGCCACCAGCTTCGGCGAGGCCCGGGCGCGCGCGCTGCTGGACGACCGGCCGGTCGTGGGCGGGAACCCGTGCGAGGCGGCGGGCCTGTACAGCGGAATCCGCGAGGCGTACTGACGGCGGGCCGTGCGGGGGCGGGCGTCCGAGGGACGGCCGTACGGGGTCGCTGAGCCGGAGCCGCCGCGCGCCGCCGGGGTGCATGGGGCGCCGGGTGCGACGCGCGGCCGGCCC
>DOWQ01000335.1 GCA_003519485.1 Streptomyces sp.
CGCCGGGCCCCGGTGGCCGGCGGCCCCGCCGCCCGGGACCGCGGCTGATCCGGCTCGGCGACCCCCGCCCGCGGCTGCGCCTGGTGAGTCTGGCGCTCACCCTCGTCATGATCGCGTTCGTGGTCCGGCTGCTCCAGGTGCAGGCGGTGGAGGCCGACGCCTACGCGGCCAAGGGGCAGGTCAACCGCTACGTCACCCACTCGATCGCCGCCGAGCGGGGCTCCATCACGGACCGCTCGGGCGGCGAACTCGCCACCACCGTGGACGCGTACGACATCATCGGCGACCCGTTCATGCTCACCCCGGAGCAGAGCGAGACCGAGGACGCCCCGCGGCGGGCGGCGGAGCTGCTCGCGCCGATCCTCGGGAAGGACGCGGACGGGCTGGCCGAGAAGCTGTCCGCGCCGGAGTCGCGCTACACGGTGTTGGCCTACCGGCAGAGCCCGCGCGTGTGGAAGCAGATCAAGGACCTCAAGAGCGGCTTCGCCGACAAGGCGGCCGCGGGCGGGAAGCCCAATGTGCTGGCCGGCATCTACCAGGAGCCGCACAGCAAGCGGGTCTACCCGAACAAGGAGCTCGCCGCCGGGATACTGGGCTTCGTCAACGCCAGGGGCGAGGGCGGCGGCGGCCTGGAGGCCCAGCTGGACGAGAAGCTGGCGGGCGAGCCGGGCAAGATCACGTACGCCCAGTCCGGCGGCCGCCGGGTGCCCACCGAGAGCGCCCGGGAACAGCCCGCGGTGCCGGGCACGGACATCGAACTGACCATCGACCGGGACATCCAGTGGGCCGCTCAGCAGGCGATCGGCAAACAGGTGGAGGAGTCCGCCGCGGACCGCGGCTACGTCGTCGTCCAGGACACCCGCAGCGGCGAGATCCTGGCGATGGCCAACGCGCCCGGGTTCGACCCGAACGACATCTCGGCGGCCGCCGGCACCGGCCTCGGCAACCCGGCGCTCCAGGACGCGTACGAGCCGGGCAGCACCAGCAAGGTGATGTCCATGGCGGCCGTGCTGGAGGAGGGCGCCGCGACCTCGCGCACCCATGTCACGGTGCCGAACCGGCTGCCCCGCGCGGACCGTCTGTTCGCCGACGACGTCGACCACCCGACCTGGTACCTGACGCTCAACGGGGTGCTCGCCAAGTCCAGCAACCTCGGGACGATCCTCGCCGTCGAACAATTGGGCGACACCCAGAAGGAGGCCAACAAGGTCCTCCACTCCTATCTGCGCAAGTTCGGCCTCGGGCAGCCGACCGGGCTGGGCTACCCGGGGGAGACCCGGGGGATCCTGGCCCCGCCGGAGGACTGGAGCGCCTCGCAGCAGTACACGATCCCGTTCGGCCAGGGGCTCTCGCTCAACGCCGTACAGGCCGCGTCCATCTATTCGACGGTCGCCAACGGAGGACAGCGGATCGAACCCACGCTCGTACGGGGCACGACGGGTCCCGACGGCAGGTTCACCCCCGCCCCCGAGCCGCCGCGGACCCGGGTGGTCAGCGAGAAGACAGCGACGACCCTCTCCAGGATGCTGGAATCGGTCGTCGGCAGCGAGGAGGGCACCGGCACCAAGGCCCGGATCCCCGGCTACCGCGTCGCGGGCAAGACGGGCACCTCCAACCGGGTGGACCCGGAGACCGGCGGCTACCGCGGCTACACGGCCTCCTTCGCCGGCTTCGCGCCCGCCGACGACCCGCGGATCACCGTCTACTGCGCCGTGCAGAACCCGACGAAGGGCAGCTACTTCGGCGGCCAGATCTGCGGCCCGATCTACAAGCAGGTCATGGAATTCGCCCTGAAGACCCTCAAGGTGGCCCCGACCGGGGCCGAACCGGCCAAGTTGCCGGTGACCTTCGAGCCGGGCGATTGAACGAGGAACCGAACGAGGAGCGCAGCAGCCGTGACGACCATCACCCCCGATCACGGGGACCAGGGTGCATTTCGCGGCGGGGCCGGTGCGCCGGGTACGCTCACCGCCGTGCCACACGCTGATCAGTCCCACGCCCCGCCCCCGGACGCCGCGTCCCCGGACGCCCCGCCGCAGGAGGCCGCACCGCGGAACCCCCGCACGACCTACCCAGGAGCGCCCCGCCCCAACCGGGTCCCGCCGACCCCGGTGGCGGAACTGGCGGAACAGCTGGGTACGGAGGTCCCCGCGGGGGCCGGCGACACCGCCGTCACGGGGATCACCCACGACTCCCGGGCCGTACGCCCCGGCGACGTCTATGCGGCACTTCCCGGCGCCCGCTACCACGGCGCCGACTTCGCCGCCCAGGCCGCCGGACTCGGCGCCGCCGCCGTGCTGACGGACCCGGCGGGCGCCGAACGCGCCGCCGACACCGGACTGCCCGTGCTCGTCGTGGACGACCCGCGGGCCCGGATGGGACAGCTGGCCGGCACGGTCTACGGGGAACCGGGCCGCGACCTGCTCCAGATCGGCATCACCGGCACCTCCGGCAAGACCACCACCGCGTACATGATCGACGGGGGCCTGCGGGCCGCCGCGCGGGGGACCGGCGAGTCGACGGGCCTCATCGGCACCGTCGAGTCCCGGATCGGCGACGAGCGGATCAAGAGCGAGCGCACCACGCCGGAGGCCACCGAGCTCCAGGCGCTGTTCGCGGTGATGCGCGAGCGCGGCGTCCGCTCGGTCACGATGGAGGTCTCCAGCCACGCGCTGGTGCTCGGCCGGGTCGACGGATGCGTGTTCGACGTGGCCGTCTTCAGCAACCTCAGCCCGGAGCACCTCGACTTCCACCCGGACATGGAGGACTACTTCCAGGCGAAGGCCCGGCTGTTCACCGCCCGGCGCAGCCGCGCGGCCGTCGTCAACCTCGACGACGAGTACGGCCGGCGGCTCGCCCGGGAGTCCGAGATCCCGGTCACCACCTACTCGGCCGAGGGCCACCCGGACGCCGACTGGCGCGCCACGGACGTGGAGGCCGGCCCGCTCGGTTCCGTCTTCACCGCCGTCGGCCCCAAGGGCGAGTCCGTACGCGCCGCGGTGCCGCTGCCCGGCCCGTTCAACGTCGCCAACGCCCTCGCGGCGCTCACCGCCCTCGTCACCGCCGGCATCGACCCGCAGACCGCCGCCGACGGCGTCGCCGACATTCCCGGCGTGCCCGGCCGGCTGGAGCGGGTCGACGCGGGCCAGCCGTACCTGGCCTTCGTCGACTACGCGCACAAGCCCGACGCCGTCGAGTCCGTGCTCCGCGCGGTGCGCAGGGTCACCGACGGCCGGCTGCACGCCGTGCTCGGCTGCGGTGGCGACCGCGACCCGCACAAGCGGGTCTCGATGGGCGCCGCGCTGGCCCGGCTGTCCGACACCGCCGTACTCACCTCCGACAACCCGCGCTCGGAGGACCCCCTCGCCATCCTCGCCGTGATGCTCACCGGGGCCTCCGAGGTGCCGGTCCACGAGCGCGGCGACGTCCTGCTGCACGCGGACCGCGCGGAGGCCATCGCGGCCGCCGTCGCCCGCGCGGAGCCCGGGGACGCCGTACTCGTCCTCGGCAAGGGGCACGAACAGGGACAGCACATCGCGGGCGTCGTGCGCGCCTTCGACGACCGGGAGGTGCTGGGCGAGGCGATCCGCGCCCGGGCCGCCGCGGAGCGCCCCGCCGCTGCCGCGGAGCACTCCGCAGCCGCGGACGACCGCGGCGCGTCCTCTCCGCACTCCACCGACCAGGGATGACAGACCGCCATGCGCGTTTTCGCCTTCACCCGGCAGCCCCCCGGCCCCACCGGAGGTGACCGGTGATCGCCCTCTCGCTCGCAGAGATCGCCGGTATCGTCTCCGGCCGGCCGCACGACATACCGGACCCGGAAGCACGGGTGACCGGCTCCGTGGAGATCGACTCACGGAAGGTGCGCCCCGGCGGGCTGTTCGCCGCCTTCGCGGGTGAGCAGGTCGACGGCCACGACTTCGCGCGGACCGCGGTCGACGCGGGCGCGGTGGCCGTCCTGGCCTCGCGCCCGGTCCCCGGCGTGCCCGCGATCGTCGTCGAGGACGTCACGGAGGCGCTCGGCGCGCTGGCCCGCGCCGTCGTGAGCCGGCTGGGCACCACCGTCGTGGCGCTCACCGGCTCGGCCGGCAAGACCAGCACCAAGGACCTCCTGGCCCAGCTGCTGGAACGCCTGGGCCCGACCGTGTGGCCGCCCGGCTCCTTCAACAACGAGATCGGCCTGCCGCTGACCGCGCTGCGCGCCGACGAGAACACCCGCCATCTGGTCCTGGAGATGGGCGCCCGCGGCAAGGGCCACATCCGACATCTCACGGGGCTCACCCCGCCGCGGGTCGGTGTGGTGCTCAATGTCGGCACCGCGCACATCGGCGAGTTCGGCGGCCGGGAGCAGATCGCGGAGGCCAAGGGGGAGCTGGCCGAGGCGCTGCCCGCGGCCGAGGAGGGCGGCCTGGCCGTGCTCAACGCCGACGACCCGCTGGTCGAGGCCATGCGGGAGCGCACCAAGGCCCGTACGGTCCTCTTCGGGGAGTCCGCGGCGGCCGACATCCGGGCCGAGGACGTCCGGCTCAGTGACCGCGGCAACCCGTCCTTCACCCTTCGCACACCCACCGGGTGCAGCGGCGTGACCCTGCGGCTGTACGGTGAGCACCACGTGTCGAACGCGCTCGCCGCGGCCGCCGTCGCCCATGAGTTGGGCATGTCCGTGGAGGAGATCGCCACCGCGCTCTCCGAGGCCGGACAGCTCTCCCGCTGGCGGATGGAGGTCACCGAGCGCTCGGACGGCGTGACGGTCGTCAACGACGCCTACAACGCGAATCCCGACTCCATGAGAGCGGCGCTCCGCGCGCTCGCCTCCATGGGCAGGGGGCGCCGTACGTGGGCAGTGCTCGGCGAGATGGCCGAGCTCGGCGAAGAGTCACTCGCCGAGCACGACGCGGTCGGACGGCTCGTCGTCCGGCTCAACGTCAGCAAGCTCGTGGCGGTCGGCGGCCGGGAGGCCGCCTGGCTCGACATGGGCGCCAAGAACGAGGGTTCGTGGGGTGAGGAGTCGGTGCACGTGTCCGACGCACGGGCGGCGGTCGACCTGTTGCGCAGTGAGCTGTGTCCAGGTGACGTCGTGCTGGTGAAGGCGTCCCGGTCGGTGGGGTTGGAACGGATCGCCGGGGAGCTGCTCGACAACGAGAGCGGCGCCGCGGGCGAGGGCGAGGTCACCGGCCGATGAGGCAGATCCTCTTCTCCGGAGTCATCGGGCTCTTCCTGACCCTGGTCGGCACGCCACTGCTGATCAAGCTGCTGGCCAAGAAGGGCTACGGGCAGTACATCCGCGACGACGGCCCGCGCGGACACCACGGCAAGCGGGGCACGCCCACCATGGGTGGCATCGCCTTCATCCTGGCCACGATCATCGCGTACGCCATCACCAAGGTGATCACGGCCGAGGACCCGACGTTCTCCGGCATCCTCGTGCTGTTCCTGATGGCGGGCATGGGCCTGGTCGGCTTCCTCGACGACTACATCAAGATCGTCAAGCAGCGGAGCCTGGGCCTGCGGGCCAAGGCGAAGATGGCCGGGCAGCTGATCGTCGGCATCGCCTTCGCCGTCCTGTCGCTCAACTTCGCGGACGCCCGGGGCCAGACCCCGGCCTCCGACAAGCTGTCCTTCACCCAGGACTTCGGCTGGTCGCTCGGCCCGGTGATCTTCGTCATCTGGGCGCTGTTCATGATCCTCGCGATGTCGAACGGCGTGAACCTCACCGACGGCCTCGACGGCCTGGCCACCGGCGCCTCGGTGATGGTCTTCGGCGCGTACACCTTCATCGGCGTATGGCAGCACCAGGAGTCCTGCGTCAACGCCGAGTCGCTGACCAACCCGGCGGCGTGCTTCGAGGTACGGGACCCGCTCGACCTCGCCGTCATCGCCTCCGCCCTGATGGGCGCCTGCTTCGGCTTCCTGTGGTGGAACACCTCGCCCGCCAAGATCTTCATGGGCGACACCGGCTCGCTCGCCCTCGGCGGCGCGCTCGCCGGACTGGCGATCGTCTCCCGCACGGAGCTGCTGCTCGCCCTGCTCGGCGGCCTCTTCGTGCTCATCACGATGTCCGTCGTGATCCAGGTGGGCTCCTTCCGGCTCACCGGGAAGCGGGTCTTCCGGATGGCGCCGCTCCAGCACCACTTCGAGCTCAAGGGCTGGAGCGAAGTGCTGGTCGTGGTCAGATTCTGGATCATCCAGGGCATGTGCGTGATCGTCGGTCTCGGTCTCTTCTACGCGGGCTGGGCGGCCGGCAAGTGAACTGGCAGGACACCCACGTCACCGTCGCCGGACTCGGTGTCTCCGGGGTCCCCGCGGCCCGCGTGCTGCGCGGCCTCGGCGCCCGGGTCACCGTGGTCAACGACGGCGACGACGAACGGTCGCGGCAGCAGGCCGCCGAGCTGGAGACGCTGGGCGTCACGGTGCGGCTCGGCGACGGCGCGACGCTCCCCGAGGGCACCGGGCTCATCGTCACCGCGCCCGGCTGGAAGCCGGACAAGCCGCTCTTCCGCGCCGCCGCCGAGGCGGGCGTCCCGGTCTGGGGCGACGTCGAGCTGGCCTGGCGGCTGCGCGGCCCGGACGCCGCGCCCTGGCTCGCCGTCACCGGCACCAACGGCAAGACCACCACCGTGCAGATGCTCGCCGCCATCCTGGCGGCCGCCGGACTGCGCACCGCCGCCGTCGGCAACATCGGCGTCTCGCTCCTCGACGCCGTGCTGGCGGACGAGCCGTACGACGTGCTCGCCGTCGAGCTCTCCAGCTACCAGTTGCACTGGGCGCCCTCGCTGCGCGCGCACTCCGCCACCGTCCTCAACCTGGCGCCCGACCACCTCGACTGGCACGGCTCGATGGCCGCGTACGCCGCCGACAAGGGCCGGATCTACGAGGGCAACACCGTCGCCTGCGTCTACAACACCGCCGACCCGGCCACCGAGGAGCTGGTCCGCGCGGCCGACGTCGAGGAGGGCTGCCGCGCCGTCGGCTTCACCCTCGGCCCGCCCGGGACCTCGGAGCTCGGCGTCGTCGACGGCATCCTCGTCGACCGCGCCTTCGTCGAGGACCGGCAGCAGCGGGCCCAGGAGCTGGCCGAGGTCTCCGACATCGAGCCGCCCGCCCCGCACAACATCGCCAACGCCCTCGCCGCCGCCGCCCTCGCCCGCGCCTACGGCGTGGAACCGCGGGCCGTACGGGACGGGCTGCGGGTTTTCCGGCCCGACGCGCACCGCATCGCCCGGGTCGCCGAGATCGACGGCGTCACGTACGTCGACGACTCCAAGGCGACCAACCCGCACGCCGCCCGGGCCAGCCTGACCTCGTACGAGCGGGTGGTCTGGGTCGCCGGCGGACTGCTCAAGGGGGCCGACGTCGACGAGCTCGTCGCCGCCGCGGCCGATCGGCTGCGGGCCGTCGTGCTCATCGGTCGCGACCGCGACCAGATCGCCGAGGCGCTCGCCCGACACGCGCCGGATGTCCCGGTGATCGACATCGCCGCGGCCGACACTGGGGCGATGGACCTCGTGGTCCGGCACGCGGGAGAGCTCGCGCAGCCCGGCGACGTGGTGCTGCTGGCTCCGGCGGCCGCGTCCATGGACATGTTCGACAACTACGGAGCACGCGGCGACGCCTTCGCCGCGGCGGTGGACCGGTACCTGCAGGGAGAGTGAGCGCGTGAGCAGCAGTGCAGCGACCGGACGCGGTCGCGCCGGCACGCGCGCGACCCGCACCACCTGGCTCGACCAGTGGGCGGCGCGCTTCGAGTCGCCCATGACGACCTACTACCTCGTGCTCGGGGTCGTCGGCGTCCTCGTCGGCATCGGCCTGGTCATGGTCCTGTCGGCCTCCATGATCATCTCGCTGAAGGAGAACGACTCCTCCTTCACGATCTTCCTCAAGCAGTTCGTCTTCGCGGTGATCGGCGGCGCGGCCCTGTGGTGGGCCTCGCGCCGCAGCGTCCTCTTCTGGAAGCGAACCGCGCTGCCCGCCGCGCTCGTGTCGGTCGTGCTCCTCGGCCTCGTGCTCACCCCGCTCGGCTTCGGCTTCCAGGGCAACCGCAACTGGATCGGTGTCGGCTCGCTGTCGATCCAGCCGAGCGAGGTCGCCAAGATCGGTCTCGTCCTCGCCGGCGCGCTGGTCCTGGAACGCAAGCGCGCGCTGCTCGGCTCGATCAAGCACGCGCTCGTCCCCTTCGTCCTGCCGGGCGCACTGGTGGTCGTCGGGCTCGTCATGGCGGGGCACGACATGGGCACCGCGATGGTGATCTGCGCGATCGTCATCGGCATGCTCTTCACCGCGGGCGTGCGCAAGCGCTGGTTCGCGGCTGGGCTGGGCGTCGCGCTCGGCCTCGGCGCGCTGGCCGCCCAGATCGGCAACAACCGGATGGAGCGCATCCAGATCTGGCTCGACCCCTCGCAGTGCGCGCCCGGGACCGACCTCTTCTACGGCATCTGCCGGCAGTCGGTCCACGGCCGCTACGCCCTCGCCGACGGTGGCTGGCTGGGCGTGAGCCTCGGCGCCAGCCGCGAGAAGTGGGGCTGGCTCTCCGAGCCGTACAACGACTTCATCTTCGCGATCATCGGCGAGGAGCTCGGGCTGCTCGGCACCCTGACGGTGCTCGCCCTGTTCGCGGCCTTCGCCCTGGCCGCGCTGCGGCTCGTGACCCGCACCGACGACTTCTTCGTCCGCATCGCCACGGCCGGCATCTGCACGTGGGTGCTCACCCAGGCGATCATCAACATCGGCGCCGTCACCGGGATGCTCCCGGTCATCGGTGTCCCGCTGCCCTTCGTCTCCTCCGGTGGCTCGTCGCTCGTCACGACGATGCTCGCCGTCGGCATCCTGCTCAGCTTCGCGCGGAGCGAGCCCGGATGCTCTGAGATGATCGCGGCGAAGCCGTCCCGGGCGCGCGCCCTGCTCGCCCGGATCCCGAGCAGGAGGACCTCGCAGCGATGACTCCCACCCGCCCCTCACGCATCCTGCTGGCGGGAGGTGGCACGGCGGGTCACGTCTCCCCGCTGCTCGCCCTCGCCGACTGCCTGCGCCGCCGCGACCCCGGGATGCAGATCCTCGCCCTCGGGACGAGCGAGGGCCTGGAGGCGCGGCTCGTGCCCGAGCGCGGGTACGAGTTCACGACGATCCCCAAGGTGCCGCTGCCCCGCAGGCCCTCCGGCGACCTCGTCCGCCTGCCGGTCAACCTGCGGCGCGCCGTCGCCGCCGCCGGCAAGGCCATCGAGCGGGTCGACGCCCAGGTCGTCGTCGGCTTCGGCGGGTACGTCTCGACACCCGCCTACCTGGCCGCGCGCAAGGCCGGCATCCCGATCGTCATCCACGAGCAGAACGCCCGCGCCGGTGTCGCCAACAAGGTCGGCGCCCGGTTCACCGACCACATCGCCATGACCTTCCCCGGGACGAAGCTCCCGGGTGGCCGGGTCATCGGCATGCCGCTGCGGCCGGAGATCGTCACCCTCGACCGGGCCGCGGTCCGCGCCGAGGCACGCGCGGGACTCGGGCTGCGCGACGACCTGCCCGTCCTCCTCGTCACCGGCGGCTCGCTCGGCGCGAAGCGGCTCAACGACGCCTTCGCGGCGAGCGTGGCCACGCTGCGCGACGCCGGGGTGCAGGTCCTCCACGCGACAGGTGCCGGCAAGGACTTCGTCGCCATGGGCGGGGACGAGACGGTGCCGTACGTCGTGCTGCCCTACGTCGACCGGATGGACCTCGCTTACGCCGCGGCCGACGCCGTCGTGTGCCGCGCCGGGGCCAACACCGTCTGCGAGCTGACCGCCGTCGGCCTGCCGGCCGTCTACGTGCCCCTGCCGATCGGCAACGGCGAGCAGCGGCTCAACGCCGCCGGCGTCGTCGCCGCCGGCGGTGGCCTGCTCGTCGAGGACGCCGACGTCGACCCCGCCTGGATCGAGCGTGAGGTCGTGCCGCTGCTGCGTGACGCCGACCGGCTCACGGCGATGTCCGCCGCGGCGGCGTCCGTGGGGCACCGCGACGCCGACGAGACCCTGGCCGACATGGTCACCGCGGCGTGGGAGCAGGGCGGCAGCCGTGGCTGAGCTGCCCATGGTCCCGCGCAACGCACGCTTCGACGTCCTGGCCCCGACCGTCCCGCTCGCCGACCTCGGCGTCGTCCACGTGCTGGCCGCCGGCGGCGCCGGCATGTCCGCCATCGTGCGCCTGCTGCTCGATGCGGACGTCGAGGTCCGGGGGAGCGATGCCCACGACTCGCCGCTGCTGGAGCGGCTGCGCGAGCGCGGCGCGAGGATCTGGGTGGGCCACGACCCCGCCCACCTCGACGGCGCCGACACCGTCGTCGTGTCCTCGGCGATCCGTGAGGACAACCCCGAGCTCGCGGCCGCGCGGGAGCGCGGGCTGCGGGTGCTGCACCGCAGCCAGGCCCTCGCCTCCGCGATGGGTGAGCAGATCCGGGTGGCCGTCGCCGGCGCCAACGGAAAGACGACGACGAGCTCGATGCTCACCGTCGCGCTGCTCGAGGCCGGGCAGCAACCCTCGTTCGCGCTCGGCGGCGAGCTGTCCACGCAGGGCGTCAACGCCGCGCTCGGCGAGGGGCGGTCCTTCGTGGCCGAGGCCGACGAGTCGGACGGCTCCTTCCTCGCCTACCGGCCCGACGTCGCCGTCGTGACCAATGTCCAGCCCGACCACCTCGACTTCTACGGGGACTACGCCACGGTCGAGGCGGCCTACCTCGAGTTCGCCGGCACCGTGACCACGGGTGGGCTGCTCGTCGCGTGCGCGGACGACCCCGGGTCGCAGCGCCTCGCCGAGCGTGCCGAGGTCGCCGGTGTGCGCGTCCTGCGGTACGGCTTCTCCGAGGGGGCGCAGGTGCGCCTCGTCGACCCCGTGCTCGACGGGACGAGCGCCACGGTGACCCTCGAGGACGGCGCCGAAAGGCATCGGCTGGCGATCACGGTCCCCGGTCGCCACAACCTGCTCAACGCCGCCGCCGCGTACACCGCGGCCGTCCACGGCCTGCTCGTGCACCCGGCCGCCGTGCTCGAGGGGCTCGCGGCCTACGGGGGCACCCGACGTCGCTTCGAGACGAAGGGGGAGGCCCGCGGCGTCACCGTCGTCGACGACTACGCGCACAACCCCGGCAAGGTCGAGGCCGTGGTGCGCACCGCCAAGGAGATCGCCGGCGGGCACCGGCTCTTCGTGGTCTTCCAGCCCCACCTGTACTCGCGCACGCGCGACTTCGCGCAGGGCTTCGCCGACGGGCTCGCCCCTGCCGACGAGGTGCTGCTCCTCGACGTCTACGGGGCGCGCGAGGACCCGCTCGAGGGCGTCGGCTCGCACCTCATCGCCGACCCGCTCGTCGCGGCCGGTCGCTCGGCCCGGGTCGTGAGCGAGGCGGACGCGGTCGGGTCGATCGCCTCGAGCGCCGAGCCCGGCGACCTCGTGCTCACGGTCGGGGCCGGTGACGTCACGCACGTGGGTCCGAGGATCCTGCGGGCCCTCGCCGCCTCGGGCGGTGACGGGACCTGATGACCCGGGGGAGCGGGACGCGGGAGGCGACCGAGCAGCGCTTCGCCGAGCGGGCGGCCCAGGCCCGGGGGCAGCGGCTGCGCCGCTGGCTCGTCGTCATGCTGTGCATCGCGGTCGTGCTGGGCCTGGGGTGGCTCTTCGGCTTCTCGGCGTTGCTCGGGACCAAGCGGGTCGAGGTGACTGGCGCCGACCCGGCCGACCGTCCGCGCATCGAGGCGATCGCCGAGACCGAGATCGGGACCCCGCTGGCCCGCGTGGACGCCGACGCCCTGTCCAGCACGATCACCGACGACGTCGCCGGTGCCGCGCACGCCGACGTGGAGCGGGGCTGGCCGCACACCCTGAAGGTCAACGTGACGTCGAGGGTTCCGGCGCTGGCGGTCCGTCGGGACGGCGGCTACCGGCTCCTCGATCTCGAGGGCGTGGAGATCCGCACCGTCTCGTCCCCGCCAAAGGGGGTGCCCGCGGTGACCGCCGAGGGCCAGGAGGGCGTCTCCGGCCACGGGGTGCGGGCCGCCCAGGGGATGCTGGCCGCGCTGCCGCAGGCACTGCGCTCCAGGGTCAAGGACGTCACCGTGGACTCGGCGGACCAGATCACCTTCCGGCTCGGGGGCACGGAGGTCGTCTGGGGTGACGGGAGCGACCCCGAGCTCAAGGTCAAGGTGATCCCGATACTCCTGCAGAAGAAGCCCGACGTCATCGACGTGTCCGCCCCCGAGACGCCGGTCACGAGGGGATAGTCTTGCGACACGCTGGCGCGAGCGTTTGCCCCGGCGGCCCGCGGGACATACCGTCATCCGCACACCGAGCGTGACCAAACTGTAACCCTGAAGTTCACCTTGAGCCTTCAGGCGGTGAGGCACCACCGAGCAGCAGCAACAGGAGTCCCCCGTGGCATCAGCCCAGAACTATCTGGCCGTTATCAAGGTCGTCGGCATCGGCGGCGGTGGCGTCAACGCCATCAACCGGATGATCGAGGTCGGCCTCAAGGGTGTCGAGTTCATCGCGATCAACACCGACGCCCAGGCGCTGCTGATGTCCGACGCGGACGTCAAGCTCGACGTGGGCCGCGAGCTCACCCGCGGCCTCGGTGCCGGCGCGGACCCCGAGGTCGGCAAGCGGGCCGCCGAGGACCACGCGGAGGAGATCGAGGAGGTCCTCAAGGGGGCCGACATGGTCTTCGTCACCGCGGGCGAGGGTGGCGGCACGGGCACCGGCGGTGCCCCCGTCGTCGCCAAGATCGCCAAGGGCCTGGGTGCGCTCACCATCGGTGTCGTGACGCGTCCGTTCACCTTCGAGGGGCGTCGGCGCGCCAACCAGGCCGAGTCCGGCATCGGTGCGCTGCGCGACGAGGTCGACACCCTCATCGTCATCCCCAACGACCGGCTGCTCTCGATCAGCGACCGCGCGGTCAGCATGCTCGACGCCTTCCGCAGCGCGGACCAGGTGCTCCTCTCCGGTGTCCAGGGCATCACGGACCTCATCACCACGCCGGGCCTGATCAACCTCGACTT
>DOWQ01000213.1:0-5475 GCA_003519485.1 Streptomyces sp.
ATCATCATGCGCAGCGACCTCAGCCATGTCGGCTTCTACGCCGGCAACGGGCAGATCCTGCACGCCCCGAAGCCCGGTGCCACGGTCCGCTACGAGCCGATCAGCACGAGCGGCATGCCCTTCATGTGGGGCGTTCGCATCGGCTAGGTCTCGCTCGTCACTGCGGTGATCGCAGCCCGGCGAGGGTGACCGCGACAAGACGGTGGACCGCGGCTTCGGACGGCAGGGTGCCGGCTGCGGCGAGCGCGTGCAGGCAGTAACTCGCCAGCTCGTCGGGCACGGCATCGTCCCGGAGGCCGCCGGTGGCCGCGACTTCGGTCAGCAGCTCCTGGAACAGCTCGATGAGCTGCTGTTGCGCATGGGCGACGTGCTCACCGCGGTGCAGCAGCGCCGCGAGTTCCTCGGTGCCGTGCCGTTCGCGGTAGTGGCAGATGAAGGCGTAGCGCTCGAGTACCGCTTCGAGCCGGCTGCTCGCATCGCCGGGTTGTTCCCGGAGCTCGGCGAGATGTGCGAGGTGGCTGCTGACCAGACGTTCATGCTGGGCCGCCAGGATCGTCTCGACGTCCGTGAAGTACTTGTAGAGCGTCGCGCGTCCGATCCCGGTCTTCTCGGCGATCCGCGTCATCGTCACCGACATCGGCCCGTACTCGGACACCAGGTCCCAGGTGGTTTCCAGGATCGCCTCACGCACCGCCTGCCGGTGCGCCTCGATCGTCTCGTCCCACAGCTTCGGCACCTGAGAAGCATACGTGACGACTGCATCCACGACACTCTGACGCATGGTGGACAGATCGTATCGCAAACCGATGCCGGTACGTCCCGTCGACCGCGCATGCCGGAGGAGATCCCATGGCTGATCCGCCGCGCCCCCCCGACGCCGCCGAAGGTGCCGGTCATGGAACACCGCCCGGGGTGCCGCACTGGGTGAAGGTGTCCGGGGCCATCGTCGGCGCCCTGTTTCTGCTGGTCGTGATCGCGAAGCTCACCGGCCTCGGCGGCGATCACGGCCCTGGCCGGCATCTGGGCAGCGGCATGCCGTCGGCCGTGGTCACAGAGGTGCAGGTACTGCCCGGCGGCACTCCGGGAGTCCGCGCGCCAGGGGGCGGCATCTCCTGATGCCCGTGCCGTCCCGCCTCCGTAAGTCCGTGCTCACCGCGCACGTCGCCACCTCGGTGGGTTGGATCGGCGCGGTGCTCGCCTACCTCGCTCTCGACGTCACCGCTGTGACCGGTGAGGTCGTGTCGACGGTGCGTGGCGCGTACGCCGGGATGGAGGTGACTGTGCTGTATGTCATCGTCCCGCTGGCCCTCGCCACGGTGCTCATCGGGATCGTCAACGCGCTGGGCGCGCCGTGGGGGCTGTTCCGGCACTACTGGGTGCTGGTGAAGCTCCTCCTCGCCGTCTTCGCTGCCGCCGTCCTGCTGATCGAGGCACAGACCGTGAGCGGTCTGGCTGCGGCAGCATCGTCCGGCGCGGATCCCCGTGAGCTGCCCGGCACCCTGGTCCACTCCGTCGGCGGCCTGGTGATGCTGCTCATGATGGTCATCTCGATGTTCAAGCCACGGGGTGTGACCCGGTACGGCTGGCGCAAGCAGTGCGGGCAGGGGCGGGGCAAGCGCACCCGCGGTACGGCAGGCATCGGGTGAGGCGGGCACTGATATCGACGGCCGGACCGGGAATCTACGCGCGAAGATGGCGATCTTCGGTTGATGTATTCATACTGAATCGATCTGTGTCTGACCGGATTCCATCGTATGATCATCCAACGTGACGCGGAGATCCACCCCCTTCCCGGGTCGTGAACGGCCCCAGCCGCCGCAGGCCCCGCAACGACTGAGGTTTCCCCATGTCCTCCTCGGCCACCACTCCGGTCGACAAGCAGCCGCCGTCCGCGACGCCCAAGAACGCGCTGGACCGGTTCTTCAAGCTCTCCGAGCGGGGGTCCGACGTCCCCCGCGAGATCCGCGGCGGTCTGGCCACCTTCTTCGCGATGGCTTACATCATCGTGCTCAACCCGATCATCCTCAGCGCCGGCCGGGACATGTACGGCCATCAGCTCGACATGGGGCAGCTGATCACCGCGACCGCGCTGATGGCCGGTCTCTCCACCGTCCTCATGGGCATCATCGGCAACGTCCCGATCGCGCTCGCCGCCGGCCTCGGCATCAACGCCGTCGTCTCCCTCCAGCTCGCCCCCGAGATGAGCTGGCCGGACGCGATGGGCATGGTCGTCCTCGCCGGCTTCGTGCTGATGATCCTCGTCGCCTCCGGTCTGCGGCAGCGGGTGCTCGACGCGATCCCCAGCGGGCTGCGGCGGGCGATCGCGATCGGCATCGGGATGTTCATCACCCTGATCGGCCTGGTCGACTCCGGCTTCGTCACCCGTAACCCGGACTCGGCCGAGACCACCGTGCCGCTCGGCCTCGGCATGGGCGGCCGGCTGGAGGGCTGGCCGGTGCTGGTCTTCGTGCTCGGCCTGGCACTGACGTTCGTGCTGGTCATCCGCAAGACCAAGGGCGCGATCCTGATCAGCATCACCGTGATGACGGTCGTCGCGATCATCGTCAACGCGTTCGCCGACGTCCCCGAGGGCGCCTGGGGCCTCACCACGCCGGCGGTGCCGGGCAGCATCGTGGGCACCCCGGACTTCGGGCTGATCGGCGAGATCAGCCTCTTCGGCGGCTTCGCGAAGGTCGGCCTGCTCACCGGCTGCCTGTTCGTCTTCACCGTCCTGCTGTCCGGCTTCTTCGACGCGATGGGCACCATCATCGGCGTCGGCGAGGAGGCCGGGCTGACGGACGAGGAGGGCCAGCTCCCCGGCATGGGCCGGATCCTGATGGTGGACGGCGCGGCGGTCGCGGCGGGCGGCTTCGGCTCGGCCTCGGCGACCACTTGCTTCGTGGAGTCCACGGCGGGGGTCGGCGAGGGCGCCCGTACGGGACTCGCGAACCTGGTGACCGGCGGCCTCTTCCTGCTCGCCCTGGTGTTCACCCCGCTCGCCCTGATCGTGCCCTCGCAGGCGGCCACCCCGGCGCTGGTCGTCGTCGGATTCCTGATCATGGCCACGAACATCCGGGGCATCGACTGGAACGACTTCACGGTCGCCGCCCCGGCGTTCCTGACGATGATCTCGATGCCGTTCACGTACAGCATCACCAACGGCATCGGCATCGGCGTGCTGTCCTTCATCCTGCTCCGCGCGGCGACCGGCCAGGTCCGTACGGTGCCGTGGCTGCTCAAGGCGGTGGGCGCGTGCTTCCTCGTCTACTTCCTGCTCGGCCCGATCGAGCAGGCCCTCGGGGCGGGCTGAGCCCGACGCAGTCCCC
This sequence comes from Streptomyces sp., assembly GCA_003519485.1. GTDB lineage: Bacteria > Actinomycetota > Actinomycetes > Streptomycetales > Streptomycetaceae > Streptomyces. The sequence goes on from DOWQ01000213.1 coordinate 3,327, forward strand.
GCCGCTGCCCCGCCGCAGCGCTGCCGCGTAGTGCGGCCGAACGCCCGGAACCCCTGCGGTTCCGGGCGTTCGGCCGTTCCGTCACCCGGATGGCCGTACAAGTGTTGGCCCCGCCGTCCGGGCTGTATTTAGCTAGAGTAATGAGTTACGCTAACAAACATGCCCGATCTGTCCGTGGGCGACGATGCCGCCGCCGTAAACGCCCTGCGCTCCGCCGTGATGCGACTCTCGCGGCGGCTCAAGCACCAACGCGTCGATGAATCGCTGAGCCCCACCGAGATGTCCGTGCTCGGCACCCTCGCCGGCTGTGGCACCGCCACCCCCGGCGAGCTGGCCCGCAAGGAGCACGTGCAGCCGCCGTCCATGACGCGCATCGTGGCCCTGCTCGAGGCCAAGGGACTGGTGCGGCTCGAGCCGCATCCGGACGACCGCCGGCAGAAGGTGGTCACCCAGACCGAGCGGGCCGAGTCGATGCTCGAGGAGAGCCGGCGCCGGCGCAATGTCTGGCTCACCGAGCTGGCCGCGAACCTCGACGAGGAGGAGTGGGCCGCGCTGCGCGCAGCAGCGCCCGTGCTGGAGAAGCTCGCCCACATGTGATGACGACGATGAACGCCGAGGAGGCGAACCTTCTTGAGTACGGGACCCGGAGCAGACTCCGCACCCGTTCCTGACCACGACGACTCCACTGACACCACGGCCGCCGCCCCGTCCCCGGCCGCCACCGCAGCCGACGAGCAGCCCGCAGCCGGCGAACAGTCCCGGGGCATGTTCAGCTCGCTGCGGATCCGCAACTACCGGCTGTTCGCCACCGGACAGGTGGTCTCCAACACCGGCACCTGGATGCAGCGCATCGCCCAGGACTGGCTGGTCTTCAGCCTCACCGGCTCCTCCGCCGCCGTCGGCATCACCACGGCGCTGCAGTTCTTGCCGATGCTGCTCCTCGGGCTCTACGGCGGCGTGATCGCCGACCGCTTCCCCAAGCGGAAGCTGCTGCTGCTGACCCAGGCCGCGATGGGCCTGACCGGCCTCGCCCTCGCCGTGCTCACCCTGACCGGCCACGTCGCGGTCTGGCACGTCTATCTGATGGCCCTGCTCCTCGGCATCGTCACCGTCGTCGACAACCCGGCCCGGCAGGCCTTCGTCGCCGAGATGGTCGGCCCCGGCGACCTGCGCAACGCCGTCAGCCTGAACTCCGCCAACTTCCAGTCCGCCCGGCTGGTCGGCCCCGCCGTCGCCGGCGTGCTGATCACCGCGGTCGGCAGCGGCTGGGCTTTCCTGTTCAACGGGCTGTCCTTCATCGCCCCCATCGCCGGCCTGCTGATGATGCGGCGGCAGGAGTTGTACGAGGTCGAACCCACCCCGCGCGCCAAGGGCCAGCTGCGCGACGGCCTGCGCTACGTCGCCGGACGCCCGGAGCTGATCTGGCCGATCGTCCTCGTCGGCTTCATCGGCACCTTCGGCTTCAACTTCCCGATCTGGCTGACGGCCTTCGTCGACGACGTCTACCACGGCGACGCCGGAACGTACGGCCTGCTCAATACGCTGATGGCGGCCGGCTCGCTGACCGGCGCCCTGCTCGCCGCCCGGCGCGGCACCTCGCGGCTGCGGCTGCTGGTGGGGGCCGCACTGCTGTTCGGGCTGCTGGAGATCGGTGCCGCGCTGGTCCCCTCCTTCTGGGTCTTCGCGCTGCTGCTCGTGCCGATCGGCATGTTCGGCATGACCATCAACGTCACGGCGAACTCCAGCGTCCAGCTGGCCACGGACCCCGTCATGCGGGGCCGGGTGATGAGCCTGTTCATGATGGTCTTCATGGGCGGCACGCCGGTGGGCGCGCCGCTGGTCGGCTGGATCACCGACGCCTACGGGGCGCGGACCGGCTTCGTGGCAGGCGGCGTGATCTCCGCCCTGGCGGCGCTGGGTGTCGGCCTGATGCTGGCCCGGATCGGCGGACTGAAGCTGAAGGTGCACGTGCGGCGCGGGCGCCCGGGGGTCGTCTTCGTGTCCCGCTACCCGGAGGACGAGAAGCAACTGGCGGCCGCGGCGCAACCCGCCTAGTCAGTCCGGCCGGGCTGCTGCGCCGCCCTGCCCGTTCGGGGTGCCTTCTCGTTCGGGGTGGCCGGGGTTTCGTCCGGGTGCCGGGGCCGGGTCC
>DOWQ01000213.1:5574-6162 GCA_003519485.1 Streptomyces sp.
TTCGTCGCCGTCATCCCGCCGCCGGCCGCGCTCTCCGGCCTCGCCACGGCTGTCGCCGGGCTCCGTGAGCTGCCGGGCGCCGACCGGCTGCGCTGGACACAACCGGACAGCTGGCACTTCACCGTCGCCTTCTACGGCGAGGTGGCGGAGGAACTGCTGCCGGAGCTGACCGAACGGCTGACCCGCGCGGCGCACCGGCACCGGCCGTACGAACTCCGGCTCGTCGACGGGGGCCGGTTCGCGCACCGGACCCTCTGGGTCGGGGCGGACGGGGAACTGCCGGCGATGGCGCGGCTGGCCGCGACCGCCGCGGCGGCGGGGCGCCGGACCGGCATCCCGGTGGACGAGCGCCGCAGCTACACCCCGCACCTGACGCTGGCCCGCAACACCAAGGGAGCGGACCTGCGCCCGTTCGCCGCCGGGCTGGCCGGTTTCGCGGGCACGCCGTGGACGGTGGAGGAGCTGGTCCTGCTGCGCAGCCATCCGCCCGAGCCGGGGGTGGAGGGTGCCCAGCCCCGCTACGAGCCGCTGATGTCCCGGCCGCTGGGCTGACGGGCGCGGGGCCCGCAACCGCCCGGCACCGGTGTC
>DOWQ01000210.1 GCA_003519485.1 Streptomyces sp.
CGAATGTCGAGCTTGTCCGCCACCCTCCGGGCGTCGTGCGAGTCCTCCAGTGAACAACAACCGCGCGCCCCGGACCGGTAGCTCTCCGGGTTCTTCGACAGCGCCAGATGCACGCCGGTGACGTCGTGGCCNNTCGACGCCCCCGCTCATCGCGGCCAACACTCGCATGGCGCCCTCCTTCCGGCAGGCGAGTCTACCCGCGGCTCAGGAGAACGCCGACTGCGCGAGCGGCACCGTCTCCGCGAGCGCCGCGAGCAGCCGGTCGACGTCCCCCTCGGTCGTCGTCCACCCCATGGAGAAGCGGAGGGTCGCCGCGGCCTCCTCCGGGGTGCGGCCCATGGCCAGCAGCACCTCCGACGGCTGGTGGACCCCCGCCCGGCAGGCGCTGCCCACGGAGGCGTAGATGCCGCGCTGGTCCAGCAGGAAGAGCAGGTCGTCGGCCCGCATCCGCGGGAACGTGGCGTTGACGATGTGCGGCGCGTGCGGGGCGGCGTGGCTGTTCACCGACGCCCCGAGGCGACGGAGCGCCTCCGCGATGCGGTCGCCGAGTCGGTCCAGCCGCGCCGACTCGCGCGCCAGATCCTGAGTCGCGGCCGTCGCCGCTGCAGCGAACCCCGCCGCGAGCGCCACCATCCCGGTGCCCGAGCGCACCTCGCGCTCCTGTCCGCCGCCGAGGCCGAGCGGCGCGGGCTNNACCACGGAACGACAGCGGGACGTGCCCGAGCGCCTGCACCGCGTCGGTGTGGAACCAGGCGCCGGCGGCGTGCGCGATCCTCGCGACCTCCGCCACGGGTTGCAGGAGGCCGGTCTCGTTGTTCACCCACATGACCGATACCAGCGCGACGTCGCCACCGACCAGGGCCGACGCCGCGTCGACGTCCACGATGCCCTCCGCGGTGACCGGCAGCAGTTCGGCACCCCGAGCACGTGCGCCCAGGACCGCCGGGTGCTCGATCGCCGACACCAGCACACGGCCCCCGCGCGCCGCGCCTCCGCCCAGTACCGCGATGGAGTCGGCCTCCGAGCCGCCGGAGGCGAAGATGATCTCGTTCGGGTCCGCGTCGACGGCGGCCGCGAGCTCCTCGCGCGCCTCCTCGAGCCGTGCGCGGGCGCGCTGGCCGGCCCGGTGCAGGGCCGACGGGTTGCCCTCCAGTTCCAGGGCCGCGCGCAACGCGTCGGCCGCCTCCGGCCGCAACTGGGACGTCGCCGCGTGGTCGAAGTAGACTCCGTGTTCGCTCATCACTGACCAAGATACGCCGCACCGCCCACGCTCCCGGCTTTCCGCAGCGGCTCTGGCAGGATGACGAACGAGAACGTGTTCGCCCGAGGAGACTAATGACGCTCTACACCAGCGCACCGCTGGGCGCCCGCATCGTCGACGACGGTGCGCAGTTCTCCATCTGGGCACCCGCCGCCACGAACGTGCGGCTCGTGCTGGTGACCGACCGCCCGACCCCGTCCGAGCTGGACCTGCACCGCCAGGACGACGGGGTGTGGACGCGGTTCGTGCCCGGGGTCCGCCCGGGGCAGCTCTACGGCTTCCGGGCGGACGGCCCGTGGGCGCCGGAGCAGGGGCTCCGCTTCAACCCCCACAAGTTCCTCCTGGACCCGTACGCCCGGGCGATCATCGGCGGGGTCGACTTCCGCGGCGACATCCGTGGTCACCGGCGCGACGCCCCGCACATCATGGACACCAACGACTCCCTGGGCTCCGTGCCGCTGGGCATGGTGGTGGCGGACACACCGCCGCCACCGCCCGTGGCCCGCAGGCGGCCGATGTCGGAGTCGGTGATCTACGAGATGCACCTGCGGGGGTTCACGAAGCTGCACCCGCAGGTGCCCGACCACCTCCGCGGCTCCTACCTGGGGATCGCCGACCCGGCGGTCGTGGACTACCTGCTGGACCTCGGCGTCACGGCGGTCGAACTGCTGCCCGTGCACCATTTCGTGTCCGAGCCGTTCATCGCGCTCAAGGGGCTCCGCAACTACTGGGGCTACAACACGCTCGGCTTCTTCGCCCCGCACGCCATGTACAAGGCGCACGGCATGGCGGGAGACCAGGTCACCCATTTCAAGCAGATGGTGGGCGCGCTCCACGAGGCCGGCATCGAGGTCATCCTCGACGTCGTCTACAACCACACCGCCGAGGCGGGCGAGCTCGGCCCGACCCTGTCGCTGCGCGGCATCGACAACCGCGGCTACTACCGGCTCCAGCAGGACCCCCGCCGCTACGCCGACTACACCGGCTGCGGCAACACCCTGCACGTCGTGCAGCCGCAGGTGCTCCGCCTGATCACCGATTCGCTGCGCTACTGGGTCACCGAGATGGGCGTCGACGGCTTCCGCTTCGACCTCGCCGCCGCCCTCGCCCGCTCCATGCACGACGTCGACATGCTCTCGCCGTTCCTCGCCGTCATCGCCCAGGACCCGGTGCTGCGCCGGGTGAAGCTCATCGCCGAGCCCTGGGACGTCGGCTCCGGCGGCTATCAGGTCGGCGCGTTCCCGCCGCTGTGGACGGAGTGGAACGACCGCTACCGCGACGCCGTGCGCGACTTCTGGCGCGGCCGGCTGCCCGACGTCCGCGACCTCGGTTACCGGCTCTCCGGCTCCAGCGACCTCTACGCCTGGGGCGGCCGCCGCCCGTACGCCTCGGTCAACTTCATCACCGCGCACGACGGCTTCACCCTGCGCGACCTGGTCAGCTACCAGCACAAGCACAACGAGGCCAACGGCGAGGGCAACCGCGACGGCACGGACGACAACCGGGCCTGGAACTGCGGGGCCGAGGGCGAGACGGACGACCCGGAGGTGACCGCCCTCCGCCGCCGCCAGCTGCGCAACCTGCTGACCACGCTGCTGCTGTCCACCGGCGTGCCGATGCTGGTCGCCGGCGACGAGATGGGCCGTACCCAGGGCGGCAACAACAACGCGTACTGCCAGGACAACGAGACCGGCTGGCTGGACTGGTCGCTGCTGGACGAGCCGTCCTGGCGCGGACTGTACGAGCTGGCGGCGCGGCTCATCGCGCTCCGCCGGAGTCATCCGGTGCTGCGCCGCCGCGCGTTCTTCTCCGGCCGCCCGCAAGGGCGGGGCGGCCTGCGCGACCTCGCCTGGTTCACCGCCGACGGCCGGGAGATGACCGAGTCCGACTGGTACGCGCCCGCCACCGGCCTCGGCATGTACCTCTCCGGGCGCGACATCCCCGGCCGCGACGAACGCGGGGGGCCGGTGACGGGCGACAGCTTCCTCGCGGTGCTGCACGCGCACCACGAGCCGCTGGCCTTCACCCTCCCCGGGCCGCCCTGGGCACAGGAGTACGAGCTGCTGGTGGACACCACGCGGGAGGACCAGACGGCGCCGCCCGGCACCCGTCACCCGGCCGGCACGGAACTCACGCTGCCGGCCCGCTCCCTGCTGCTGTTCCGCGCCCTGGTCGGTACGGAGTCGGAGCCGTCCCGGCCTGGACGGCAGCCGGCCAGGTGACGGCACCCGGAGGACGGCGGGAGGGGACGGGCCCGCAGGAGGGGGTCCGGAACAATTTCGTGTATTTGTGGACGCAGCGAGGCCGACCCAATCCGATCCCGGGCTCCGCGGCCGTAAATATGCGGTGGAGGACC
>DOWQ01000211.1 GCA_003519485.1 Streptomyces sp.
CATTCGGAATGACTCGTCTAGGGTGCGGGGAAAGGGAGCGGCGCGCGAGGCAACGAGGACAGCACATGGCGCAGGCGTACACGGCCGACACGGGACCCGACGGTACGCGGCGCGGGGGGACCGGACCCCGTGCTCCGCGGCGCCGGCTCGGCTCAGGCGCCTGGCGGCGCGGCGTCGTTCTCGCGGTGTTCGCCGTGCTGCTCGCGCTGCTGATGATCCTGCACTCCCGGGTCCCCAACCGGGTCGGCAGCCTCGGCAGCCTGCTGGAGACCTTCCTGCCCTGGGTCGGGGTGGCCCTGCCGGTGCTGTTCCTCTTCGGACTGCTGCGCCGCTCGGCGACCGCGCTCATCGCGCTGCTGCTGCCGCTGGTGGTCTGGCTGAACCTCTTCGGCGGGCTGGTCACCGGCAAGACGGCGACCGGCGGCGGGATGACGGTGGCCACGCACAATGTCAACGCGGACAACCCGGACCCGTCCGGCACCGCGCGGAGCGTGGCCGCGTCCGGCGCGGACGTCGTGGCGCTGGAGGAGCTGAAGGCCGGGGTGGTGCCGGCGTACGAGAAGGAACTGGCCCGGGAGTACCCGCACCACTCGGTGCAGGGCACGGTCGGGCTCTGGAGCAAGCATCCGCTGACGGACACCAGGACCGTGGACATCGAGATGGGCTGGACCCGCGCCATGCGCAGCACCGTACGGACGCCGGACGGGCCGGTCGCGGTCTATGTGGCGCACCTGCCGTCGGTGCGGGTGAAGCTGAACGCCGGCTTCACCGCCGGGCAGCGGGACGGCAGCGCGGAGGCGCTGGGGCTCGCCATCCGGGACGAGCCGCTGGAGCGGGTCGTGCTGCTCGGCGACCTCAACGGCACGATGAACGACCGCGCGCTGTCCCCGGTCACCTCGCAGATGCGGTCGACGCAGGGCGCGGCTGGCGAGGGCTTCGGCTTCAGCTGGCCGGCCGCGTTCCCGATGACGCGGATCGACCAGATCATGGTGCGCGGGGTGGAGCCGGTGTCGTCCTGGTCGCTGCCGGCGACGGACAGCGACCATCTCCCGATCGCGGCGTCGGTCGACTTCTGAGCACAGCCGGGCGGGTCCGGGTGGGTCCGGTCCGGTCCGCTCAGCCCCGCGCGGCCCCGGTCAGCACCGCGCGGACCCGCCCGCCCCCGCTCAGCCCGATTCGCGCCAGCGGTTGGTGATCGGCAGCCGGCGGTCCTTGCCGAAGCCCTTCGCCGAGATCTTCGTGCCCGGCGGGTACTGGCGGCGCTTGTACTCCGCGGTGTCCACCATCCGCAGCACCCGGTTGACCAGCTCGAGGTCGAAGCCCGCGGCGACGATCGCGTCCCGCCCCCGGTCACGGTCGACGTACAGCTCGAGGATGCCGTCGAGCGTGTCGTAGTCCGGGAGCGAGTCGGTGTCCACCTGGCCCGGGCGCAGCTCGGCGCTCGGCGGCTTGCTGATCGAGTTCTCCGGGATCGGCGGCGTCTGGCCGCGCGCCTCGGCGGCGCGGTTGCGCCACCGGGCGAGGCGGAAGACCGAGGTCTTGTAGACGTCCTTGATCGGGCCGTACGCGCCGACCGAGTCGCCGTAGAGCGTGGAGTAGCCGCAGGCCAGCTCGGACTTGTTGCCCGGGGCCAGCACGATGTGGCCCTCCTGGTTGGAGAGCGCCATCAGCGTCGTGCCGCGCAGCCGGGACTGCAGGTTCTCCTCGGCGACGCCGGTGAGGCCGAGCGCGGCCATGTACGAGTCGAACATGGGGCCGATCTCGACGGTGCGGTAGTTGAGCCCCGTACGTTCCGCGAGCTCGGCCGCGTCGTCCCTGGAGTGCTCGGAGGAGTAGCGGGACGGCATGGAGACGCCGTGGACGTTCGGGGCCCCGAGGGCGTCGCAGGCGATGGCGGCGACGAGCGCCGAGTCGATGCCGCCGGAGAGGCCGATGAGCACGCTGCGGAAGCCGTTCTTGGCGGCGTAGGCGCGGAGGCCGACGACGAGGGCCGAGTAGACCTCCTCGTCGTCGTCGAGCCGGTCCGCGTAGCCCGCGGTCAGCTCGGCCTCGTACGGGGGGAGCGGTTCGGCGCTGAGGGTGACGTGGTCGAGGCGGAGCCCGTCGTCCACGATCCCGGACGGGACCTCGCCGGCCGCGGGCAGGTCGAGGTCGATCAGCACGCAGCCCTCGGAGAACTGCGGCGCGCGGGCGATGACCTCGCCCGCCGGGTCGACCACGATCGAGTCGCCGTCGAAGACCAGCTCGTCCTGGCCGCCGATCATCGCCAGATAGGCGGTGGTGCAGCCCGCCTCCCGGGCGCGCTCGCGGACCAGCTCCAGCCGGGTGTCGTCCTTCTCGCGCTCGTACGGCGAGGCGTTGACGGAGAGCAGGAGCCCGGCGCCGGCACTGCGGGTGGCGGGGACCCGGCCGCCGTCCTGCCAGAGGTCCTCGCAGATGGCGAGGGCCACGTCGACGCCGTGCACGCGGATGACCGGGAGGGTGTCGCCGGGCACGAAGTAGCGGAACTCGTCGAAGACGCCGTAGTTCGGCAGATGGTGCTTGGCGAAGGTCAGCGCGACCCCGCCGCGGTGGAGCACGGCCGCGGCGTTCTGCGGCGCTCCGGCGGGCCGGCCGAGGCGGGGCCGCGCCGTTTCGCTGCGGTCCAGGTAGCCGACGACGACGGGCACCTCGCCCATCCCCTCGGCGCCCAGCCGGGCCGCGAGCGCGTGCAGGGCGTCGCGGCTGGCCGTCACGAAGGAGGAGCGCAGGGCGAGGTCCTCGACGGGATAGCCGGTGAGGGCCATCTCCGGGAACGCCACGAGATGGGCGCCCTGCTCGGCGGAGTGCCGGGTCCAGTGGACGATCGACTCGGCGTTCCCGGCGAGATCGCCGACGGTCGAGTCGATCTGATTCAGTGCGAGGCGAAGTTGGGGCACGCCCGTCAGTCTAATCGTCTGTCTGACGCGATCCGGTGGCGGCCGGGCGGAGCGCGGCGGGGCAGGTCGGCGGCAGGTCGGTGGCCCCGGTGGCCGGAGGGGGTACTACGGTGACCGGCAGGTGTCCGGGGCCGGGCGGTTTCCGCACCGCAGAGGTCCCGGGCGGTTGCGAAACGCGCCGGTAATCCGGTGGGGTGATACTGCTGGGGCCGGGCCGTGCGGCGGCATTCGGGGACGGGCATTCGACCTGCGAGGATAGGCAACTATGGATAAGCAGCAGGAGTTCGTGCTCCGTACGTTGGAGGAGCGCGACATCCGGTTCGTGCGGCTGTGGTTCACCGATGTGCTGGGCTTCCTCAAGTCCGTCGCCGTCGCCCCCGCCGAGCTCGAGCAGGCGTTCGACGAAGGCATCGGCTTCGACGGTTCCGCCATCGAGGGCTTCGCGCGGGTGTACGAATCGGACATGATCGCCAAGCCGGATCCGAGCACCTTCCAGATCCTGCCCTGGCGCGCCGAGGCCCCCGGCACCGCGCGGATGTTCTGCGACATCCTGATGCCCGACGGCTCCTCCTCGTACGCCGACCCGCGCTATGTGCTGAAGCGCATCCTCGCCAAGACCTCAGACCTCGGCTTCACCTTCTACACCCACCCCGAGATCGAGTTCTTCCTACTCAAGGACAAGCCGGTCGACGGCTCCCGGCCGGTCCCCGCGGACAGCTCCGGCTACTTCGACCACACCCCGCAGAACGTCGGCATGGACTTCCGCCGGCAGGCCATCACGATGCTGGAGTCCATGGGCATCTCGGTGGAGTTCTCGCACCACGAGGGCGCGCCCGGCCAGCAGGAGATCGACCTCCGCTACGCCGACGCGCTGTCCACCGCGGACAACGTCATGACCTTCCGGCTGATCATGAAGCAGGTCGCGCTCGAGCAGGGCGTCCAGGCGACCTTCATGCCCAAGCCGTTCTCGGAGTACCCCGGCTCGGGGATGCACACCCACCTCTCCCTCTTCGAGGGCGACCGCAACGCCTTCCACGAGTCCGGCGCCGAGTACCAGCTCTCCAAGGTCGGCCGGTCGTTCATCGCGGGTCTGCTCCGGCACGCCGCCGAGACCTCCGCCGTCACCAACCAGTGGGTCAACTCCTACAAGCGGATCTGGGGCGGCTCCCAGCGCACCGCGGGCGCGGGCGGCGAGGCCCCCTCGTACATCTGCTGGGGCCACAACAACCGCTCCGCGCTCATCCGGGTGCCGATGTACAAGCCGGGCAAGACCGGCTCGACCCGCGTCGAGGTCCGCTCCATCGACTCCGGCGCCAACCCGTATCTGACGTACGCCGTGCTGCTGGCGGCGGGCCTCAAGGGCGTCGAGGAGGGCTACGAGCTCCCGCCCGGCGCCGACGACGACGTCTGGGCGCTCTCCGACGCCGAGCGCCGCGCCATGGGCATCGAGCCGCTCCCGCAGAACCTCGGTGAGGCCATCACCCTGATGGAGCGCAGCGAGTTGGTCGCCGAGACCCTCGGCGAACACGTATTCGACTTCTTCCTGCGCAACAAGAAGCAGGAGTGGGAGGAGTACCGCTCCGAGGTCACCGCCTTCGAGCTGCGCAACATCCTGCCGGTGCTGTAGGCGCGGCGGCGGTCGGCCGCCGCGCCGCCCGGGGGCCGCCCGCCC
>DOWQ01000790.1 GCA_003519485.1 Streptomyces sp.
CGGGCCCGCGAGGCCGTCGCCCGCGGCGGCCAGCACCCCCGCCCGTACGTCCCGCAGCACCGGCCCGGTGACGCCCGCGCGGACCGCGTCGGACACGCGCCGCGCACAGGGCGTGCACGCCTCCAGATGCAGTTCCACGGACCAGGTGTCCGGCTCGGGCAGCGCGTGACCGGCGTACGCGGACGCCTGCTCGGACGTGACGTGCCATACGGCCTCCGGGCTCATACGGCGCCTCCTACGGAGTCGAGAGCGGGCGTTCCGAGCCGGGACAGGGCCTCGCGGAGCTGGCGGCGGGCGCGCATGGACCGCGTCTTGACGGTCCCCTCCGGAATCCCGAGGAGCTCCGCCGCTTCGCGCGTGGTCAGCCCGTCCACGACGGTGGCGCGCAGGACGGCCCGAAGTTCGGGCGAGAGCCGGCCGAGGGCCGCGCCCACGTCCCCGTACTCCAGCCCGGCCAGTACCCGCTCCTCGGCGGACGGGGCGACAGCGTGCGCGGGGCCGTACTCCTGCCGCGTGGGCCTGCTGCACCTCGGAGGTACGGGCCTGTGCGCGCTGCGCGTCCACCAGCCGCCGGGCGGCGATCACCCAGAGCCAGCCGCCGGCCTCGCCGCCCCGGTGCGCGGTGGCGGCCGACCGCCAGACGGTGACGAAGGTGTCCTGGAGGACCTCGCGCACGGTCTCGGCGTCGGCGCAGCGCCGCGACAGCCGGGCGTGCAGCCAGCCGGCGTGCCGGTCGTACAGCGTGCCGAGCGCCTGCGCGTCACCCGCCGCGACGGCCCGCAGCAACTCCGCGTCACCCGGATCGGCCCCCATGGGGCGGAACAGTCTCACGCCCCTCTATCGGCTGCCGGCAGCAGTCCGGTTCACGTGGGCGGGCGGAGCCGCCGGGTCAGCCGCCGGCGCGGTCGAATTCGCCGGCCTTGGCGGCCCGCAGCAGATCCGCGAGCCCGGCCCGGGTGGTGCGCAGGAGAGTGTCGGGGGCGTCGCTCTCCCGCAGGCGTATGGACCCGTCGGGCGCGGCGGCCAGACCGAGGCAGTTGCTGCCCTCGGCGCAGTAGGAGGACTTCTGCCAGTCGAGCACGGGTACGTCCCTGCCTTTCACAGCTTGCGGGCGACCTTGTGGATCAGGTCGCGGGAGGACTCGGGGCCCGAAGCGATGGCTTCCAGCCGGGCGAGAAGCTTCCGGTACTTCTCCAACTGTGCCTCCGCGTACAGCAGGACGGACCCGTGCGACGCATCGAGTTGCACCGTGTCCAGCTGTGGAACCGCGCCCTCGGCGAACCCGAACGACTGACCGGCTCCCGGGAACGCTCCGGCGCGGAACGGGATCACGAGCACGGTGATGTTGTCTCGCTCGCTCATCTCGATGATGTGTTCCAGCTGGGCTCGGGCGACGGCCTCCCCGCCGAACTGCATGTGCAGCGCCGCTTCATGGACGACGGCGGTATAGAGAGTCGGCTCGTTCCCGTGGAAGACCGCCTGGCGCTTGAGCCGCAGGGACAGTCGGTGTTCCACCTCGTGCGGCGGTAGGGGTGGCACGCCCTGCTGGAAGACGACGCGCGCGTGGTCGACGGTTTGCAGGAGCCCCGGCACATGGGAAGTCTGGGCGGTCCGGAGCCGGACGGCGTGGTGTTCGAACTCCGCGAGATCGAGGAGAGCGGTCGGCAGGATCCCGCGGTACTCCTCCCACCAGTGGCGTCCGCGTTCGGACGCCATCATGCACAGGGCATTGACCAGCGCCTCGTCCGCGCAGTCGTAGTTGCAGGCCAGCGTGCGCAGCCTGGCCGGGCTGATCCCGATGCGGCCCGCTTCGATGTTGCTGATCCGTGCCTGGTCGGCCCCCAGGAGAGCGCCGGCCTCGGTGGAGGACAGTCCGGCCCGTTCGCGCAGTCTCCGGAGCTCCGCTCCCAACCGCTGCTGCCTGACGGTGGGCGCGCTTCTTGGTGGCATGTCCTCTCCCTGTTGTCACCCTCAGTGTGCCGATGTCACCCACATAGGTCTAATGTTGCAGGTTTTTCCATTCTAAGTAGCAGTTATTTACTCGATGGCTCTACGTTGTGGGCGGCATCACATCAGGGGGTGGGCTGTCGGATACCCGGAAGCGCACCGCTCCCCACTGCCATCCGGGGTGGCGACAAGGCCACCGGCCCAAAAAACACTCCGCTGGATGTTCCATGAGCCACATTTCGGACAGGAGAGTCCCATGAGAAGCCAGACCGCCGCCGATCCCCGGCCGGACATCCCGCTCCTTCCGGGGGAGCCGCCCGAGGCGTGGCAGTACTCCATCCAGCTCCCGCACGACCCGCTGGGCCCGCGCATCGCGCGGTCCACGGTCCGCGTGGTGCTCGCCGAGCACGGCCTGGCGGACCTCGCCGAGCTGGCGGAGCTGCTGACGTCGGAGCTGGCGACGAACGCCTTCCGCTACTCCGGCGGGCCCGTCTCCGTACGCCTGAAGTGGCGGGACGGCACGCTTCGGGTCAGCGTCTGGGACACCTCGGCGAACCGTCCCGCGCCCGCCGTCGCCGACATCCAGAGCGAACACGGCAGGGGCCTGCTGCTGCTCGCGGCCTGCGCGGACGACTGGGGGACCTTCGTCATGGAGAAGGGCTATCCGGGCGTCGGCGGCAAGGTCGTGTGGTTCTCGCTCGAGCGCCCCGCGCGGAGCCTCGTACGGGAGGGCGGGCAACGGATCGTGAGCGTCTGACGGCTCCCGGACGGACGCCGCCGCGAGGGGCCCGGCGCCCGACGGCCACCCGGGGCCGCATGGACGGCACCCCTGCGAGACGGCCCCGACGGCCTCCGGACCGTCGCGGTCCGCGCGCCGCCGAGGACCACGTGCGGCGCCACACCGCCGAGCCCCGCGCACCAGCGGCGAGTATGCGGCGCGCATCCGGCGAGAGGGTCCGAACTGAACCGCACTGGGCGAAGATCGGCCCCGCCCTGGAGTGCTGCTCGTGGAGAGACACATACCGTTCGAGCGGCTGCACAACTTCCGGGACCTCGGCGGCTATGCCGCCACCGACGGCCGCACGGTGCGATGGTGCGTGCTGTACCGGGCGGACTCGTTGTCCAAGCTCGCCGGCGCGGACCTGGACCGGTTCCTGGCCCTCGGCGTCCGTACGGTGATCGACCTGCGGTACTCCTGGGAGATCGACCGCAGCGGCCGGGTTCCCGAGTACGACGGGCTCGCCTACCACCACCTCAGCATCGAACACCGCCCCTACGACCAGGCCGCGCTGGGGCCGGACATCGACCCCGGCCCGTACCTCGCCGAGCGCTACTCCGAGGTCGCGCACGACGGCGCGGAGGGGATCCGCCGGGCCCTCGAGGCCATCGCGGCGGACACCGGCTCGCCGGCGGTCTTCCACTGCACCTCGGGGAAGGACCGCACCGGCCTGATCGCCGCGCTCGTGCTCTCCCTCGTCGGCGTCCCCGAGGACGACGTGGTCGCCGACTTCGCGCTCACCGAGCTGGCGTCGGAGCGGCTGATCGCCGACTGGTGGGCGGAGTACGCGCACCGGCAGCCGCTCTGGCCCGGCTACGGCCGCGCGCCCGCGCAGGCGATGCGCCTTCTCCTGGCGGGCCTGGCCGAGCGCTACGGCTCCGTACGGGGCTACGCCGCCGACCGGCTCGGGGTGCGGGACGAACTGGTCACCGCTCTCCGCGCCCGCCTCCTCCAGCCCTGAGCGCCCGCGCCCGCGCCCGCAGCCGCAGCCGCAGCCGCNNGCCGCCGTCCGAAGCCACCGTCCGAAGGTGGTGCGGTGCCGGGCTCGCCGGTCCGCCCGGTCGTGGAGGGCGGCACCGCGGGGAATGCTGCCGTGGAGGTGGGCGCTGTGCAGTCGTGTGCCGCCGAACATCCCGGTGATCCGAGCGCGGGAGGCATCGACGACTGGGGCGAACGCTTGTGGGCAGCGGCTCAGCGCACCTTCACGCGCGATCGTCCCGTCCCGGTTCAGCCCTCTTCCGCTCNNCGGCTTCGTATACCGCCGAGTGGTTTCCACGGCGACTGCAGCCGCCCGGACGATCCGTCCTGCGCGGCATCCTCGCCCTGATCGCTGACAGCGAACACCGGGCGGGGAACACTCCGGGCGGCAGGGACATTGAGTGAGTACAGCTCAACTTGCCTGCCGAAGGGGAGATCATGGCATCGACGTCCACATCACTCACCCTGCCCGTGCTGCCGCTCGATGACGAAGTCGTGCTGCCCGGGATGGTGGTGCCGCTGGATCTGTCCGACACCGAGGTACGGGCCGCGGTGGAGGCCGCGCAGGCCGCCGCCCGGACCGGTGCCGCCGGGGCCGGGGGCGGCG
>DOWQ01000665.1 GCA_003519485.1 Streptomyces sp.
CGGCGGCCCTGGAGCGGCTGCCGGACGGCGCGCCGGTCCGCGCCCTCATCGAGGTCGCCGACCCCGCCGAACAGCAGGACCTCCGCGTCCCGGCGGGGGCGGAGATCCGCTGGCTGCACCGCGAGGGCGCCGCGCCCGGCAGCGCCCTGGTGCCGGCGGTGCGCGGGCTGGACTTCCCCGCCGGCGAGGCGCACGCCTTCGTCCACGGCGAGGCCGGCTTCGTGAAGGAGCTCCGCCGCCATCTGCGGACGGACCGCGGGCTGCCCCGCGAGCGGCTGTCCGTCTCGGGTTACTGGCGCCGCGGCCAGGACGAGGAGGGCTGGCAGGCCACCAAGCGCGACTGGAACCGGCAGGTGGAGACCGAGCAGGAGATCTCCGCTCCGGCCGCCTCCTAGCGGGCGCCTCCCAGCAACCCCGCACCCGGCGCGATCCCGGACCACCGGCGTACCCCGGGCCACTGGTTGTACCCGGTGGCCACGGGTCCGGCCGGGGCCGGGTCGTCACCGGCCGCCGGCGCCTCCGTGAGCCGTTCGGACGGCCGTCACGCGGCCGTCCGAAGGGCCGTCAGCCCACCGAGGAGTAGGCGATGACGCCGCGGAGCATTCCGTCGACCGCTCTGCGGGCGTTGCGGCGGACCGGAGTTCCGTCCGGCGCCGCCTCGGCGATCTGTCCCAGGACGTCGATGACCTGCTTGCACCAGCGGACGAAGTCGCCGGCGGGCATCTCCACCTCGCGCAGCACCGCGTCCAGCCCGTGCCCGGACGCCCAGCGGTGCGCGGACCAGGCGAAGCCGAGGTCCGGCTCCCGCTGGCCGACGCCCTCGCTCTGGTTGATGCCGTGCCGCTCCTCCAGGGCGTCCAGCCGGCCCCAGATGCGGACCATCTCGCCGAGCGCCTGCTGGGCGTTGCCGGTCGGCAGCTTCGGCGGCATCGCGTCGTCGGCGGCGCGGGACTCGTAGACCAGCGCGGACGCGCAGGCGGCGAGCTCCGCGGGCTTCAGCTCGTTCCAGACGCCCTCGCGCATGCACTCGGCGGACAGCAGGTCCAGCTCGCCGTAGAGCCGGGACAGCCGCCGGCCGTCGTCGGTGACCTCGTCGCCGCGCAGATAGCCGAGCTCGGAGAGCAAGGCGTAGACCCGGTCGAAGGTGCGGGCGATGGTGTTCGTCCGGCCCTCGATACGGCGTTCCAGCTGCCGGGTGTCGCGGCGCAGCCGCTGATAGCGCTCGGCCCAGCGGGCGTGGTCCTCGCGCTCGGCGCAGCCGTGGCACGGGTGCGCGCGGATGGCGGCGCGCAGCTGGGCGATCTCGGTGTCGTCCGCCGCCGGGGAGCGCTGCTTGCGATGCCGGTCGGGCGTGATGTGCCCGGCCCTGGTCCGCAGCGCGGACGCCAGGTCGCGGCGGGACTGCGGACTGCGCGGGTTGAAGGACTTCGGGACGCGCATCCGGTCCAGCGCCTCCACGGGCACCGGGAAGTCGATCGGCGCCAGCCGCTTGACCTGGCGCTCGGCGGTGAGCACGAGCGGGCGCGGCCCGTCCTGCTGCTCGAAGCCGCGGTGACTGTTGGCCCGGCCAGCGGGCAGGCCCGGCTCCAGCACCAGCGCCAGGCCCGCGAATTTGCCGGTGGGGACCTGAATGACATCGCCGGGCTTCAGCTGCTCCAGGGCGACCGCCGCTGCGGCACGACGCTGGGCGGCGCCCTGCTTGGCCAGCTCGTTCTCCCGGTCCTTGAGGTCCCGGCGCAGCCGCGAGTACTCCTCGAAGTCGCCGAGGTGGCAGGTCATCGAGTCGCGGTAACCCTCCAGGCCCTCCTCGTTCTTCTGCACCTGGCGCGAGATGCCGACGACCGACTTGTCGGCCTGGAACTGGGCGAAGGAGGTCTCCAGCAGCTCACGGGAGCGGTGCCGGCCGAACTGGGAGACGAGGTTGACCGCCATGTTGTACGACGGCTTGAAGGAGGAGCGGAGCGGATAGGTGCGGGTGCCGGCGAGGCCGGCCAGCGCCTCCGGGTTCATGGCGCGCTGCCAGAGCACCACCGCATGGCCCTCGACGTCGATGCCGCGCCGCCCGGCCCGGCCGGTGAGCTGGGTGTACTCACCGGGGGTGATGTCGGCGTGCTGCTGGCCGTTCCACTTGACGAGCTTCTCCAGGACCACCGAGCGGGCGGGCATGTTGATACCCAGGGCCAGAGTCTCGGTGGCGAACACGGCCTTCACCAGGCCGCGTACGAAGAGCTCCTCGACGACCTCCTTGAAGGTCGGGAGCATCCCGGCGTGGTGCGCGGCGATGCCCCGCTCCAGGGCCTCCAGCCATTCGAAGTAGCCGAGGACGTGGAGGTCCTCGTCGGGGATGGCGGCGGTGCGCTCCTCGACGAGCGCGCGCACCCGCAGCCGGGCCGCGTCGTCGTTGAGCCGCAGGCCGGCGTGCAGGCACTGCTGTACGGCGGCCTCGCAGCCCGCGCGGCTGAAGATGAAGGTGATCGCGGGCAGCAGCCCCTCGGAGTCGAGCCGGTCGATCACCTCGACCCGGCTGGGCGTCCAGATCCGGCTGCGCTGGCGGCGCTCGCGCTCCCGGTCGGCCTCACGGAGATTCCGGCCGCGGCGGCCCTCGCGCAGGGAGGTGGGCCGGCTGTTCTCCATCCGCGCGAGCCGCACGAGATCGGGGTTGACCTCGCGGCGGGGGGCATCCTGCGTGCCGCCGCCCCGGCCACCGCCGGTGCGCTCCTCGAAGAGGTCGTACATCCGGCGGCCGGCGAGCACATGCTGCCCGAGCGGCACGGGCCGGTGCTCGGAGACGATCACCTCGGTGTCACCGCGGACGGTGTCCAGCCAGTCACCGAACTCCTCGGCGTTGGAGACCGTCGCCGAGAGGGAGACCAGGGTCACCGACTCCGGGAGGTGGATGATGACCTCCTCCCAGACGGCGCCGCGGAAGCGGTCCGAGAGGTAGTGCACCTCGTCCATCACGACATGGCCGAGGCCCAGCAGGGCCTGGGAGCCGGCATAGAGCATGTTGCGCAGCACCTCGGTGGTCATGACGATCACCGGGGCCTCGCTGTTGACGCTGTTGTCGCCGGTCAGCAGACCGACCTTGTCGGCGCCGTAGCGCTTGACGAGGTCGTTGTACTTCTGGTTCGAAAGGGCCTTGATCGGGGTGGTGTAGAAGCATTTACGGCCCTGCGTGAGAGCCAGATGGACGGCGAACTCGCCGACAATGGTCTTGCCGGAACCGGTGGGAGCGGCGACCAGCACCCCCTTGCCGGCCTCCAGGGCCTGGCACGCCTCGATCTGGAACGGGTCCAGCTCGAAGTCGTACATCTCGCGGAAGGGGGCGAGGGCCGTCGCCTGTTCGGCGGCGCGGATCCGGTCGGCGGCGTAGCGCTCAGCTGGGGACATGTCGTCGGTCATCGTGTCTACGAGCCTACCGGCCGCCTCCGACAGTGAGGCGATCTTTCCCGGGCCCGGGCCCGGGTGCGAGGACCCGCACCGCCCCGGCCACCGCCTCCGCCGTGAGCGGCAGCGGGCCGAACGGCTCACCGTCGGCATAGCCGGTCACCCCGGGGGGCTCCAGGGTCACGATGTGTGCGCGCAACGCGGTGACGGCCGGGTGGGAGAGGTGCGCGCCCCGGTACACGCGCGGGAAGACCCGCAGGGCGGCGGCTGCACGCGCCGACGATCGTGATGTCGAGGAGCCCGTCGTCGAGGGGGTCAGGCGCAGATCCGCCCGCGGCGGGACGAAAAGAACGATCTTGCTGGTCACTGACCCTCGGCTGAGTGGGCCAGCACTTCACAAGATCAGGTGGCGTCCTCGTAACCGTTGACCGCGCGCTTGTTCCCCTCGCCGGACTGGCCGGGGAGCGCGGCACGGCCGGATTCCGCCGGCTCCACCTCGTCGAGCTCCGGGGCTTCGAGGGGGGCCGGGGTCAGGTCGAGGTCGGACGCCTCGTCGGCGGACGGCCCGGCGGCCTCCCGGGCCCGCCGGCGCGAGTCGTTGAGCAGCGAGACGCCGACCGCGAGGAAGTACAGCAGCCAGATGGGCGCTGCCAGCGCGAGCATCGTGAGCGGGTCGGTGCTGGGGGTGGCGATGGCCGCGAAGAGCGTGATGCCCATGATCATGCCGCGCCACCAGCCGAGCATCCGCCGACCGGTGATCACGCCGCCGAGGTTGAGCATCACGAGGAGCAGCGGGAGCTCGAAGGAGAGCCCGAAGACGAGCACCATCCGGGTCACGAGGTCGAGCAGCTCGTCGAGGGGCAGCAGGTTGTCCACGCCGAACGGGGTGAACTCGATGAGCACCTTCGCCGTTGCCGGCAGGACCATGTACGCGAAGAAGCCGCCGCCGAGGAAGAGCGGGAAGCCGGCGCCCACGAAGCCGAGCGCGTACTTCTTCTCGTCCCGGTGCAGACCGGGCGCGAGGAAGGCCCAGAGCTGGTACAGCCAGAACGGACAGGCCAGCACGATGCCGGCCGTCAGGGAGACCTTGAGCGCGAGGGTGAAGGGGGTGATCAGGCCGTTGAGCGTGATCTGCGCACAGGTGGTGCCCTCCTCCTTGGCGGCCAGCTCGGCGAAGGACGTGTCACAACCGACCGAATCGAGCACCGGCTTGGTGAAGACCTCGATGATCTCGTTGTAGAAGAACGCCGAGACCACCGTGACGGCCACGATCGCCAACAGGGCCTTCGAGAGCCGGTTGCGCAGCTCGCGCAGATGCTCCGCGAGGGGCATCCGCCCCTCGGGGTCCTTCTCCTCGTTACGGCGGGCAGACTTGAGCAACCCACGTCCTCATCTCGTGCGGCAGGCCGTCGGCTGCTGCCCCGGCCGGCTCAGGTCAGCGCTGGGTCGTACGGTCACTCGGCTCGCTCACGGGACGCGAGCTGGTCACGTCTCCGGGGGCGGCCTGGATCGTCCGGGGAGCCTGGTCCGCGGGCTCGGCCGGCGGATCGGCGGGGGCCGAGTCGGCGGACTTGCCCTCGGCCTTCATCTGCTTGGCCTCGCTCTTGAGAATGCGGGCCGACTTGCCCAGCGAACGGGCCATGTCCGGAAGCTTCTTCGCGCCGAACAGCAGGATGATGACGACGAGGATGAGAATGATCTCGGGAGCGCCGAGCCTTCCGAACATAAGCGTTACCTTCTCACCGAGGCGTGTGGGGTGGGGCCGGCCGGCCGATCGGACACCCGTCCGACCTGCCGCACTGCCAGCGATCGTAACCCGCCGGGGTTAACCACAGGCAATCCCTGTGCGTCGCCCCGGTTGCGCGGCCTGTGCCTCACGTCACGGACCGCACGCTCAGCCTACCCGTCCACCCGGCGGCGCCGGGAGTACGCCGACGGAGGTCGTCGCCGACGTACTTCCGGCGTACTCCCCGCCCCCGCCGGCGCCCGTCAGTCGGCGCGGAAGGTCTCGGCCCGGGCCGCGAGCGGGGTCGCGGCGCGCTCCAGGTCCCCGGCGGCGCGCTCGATCCGCTCCGAGGTCTCGGCCACCTGTCCGGCCAGCCGCCGGACCTCGGTGAAGACACGGGCGGCGAGGACACCGAGGACGGCGATTCCGCAGAAGGCGAGGGCGACGGCGAGCATGGGCCAGAGCATGGGAGGAGCCTAGTGGAGCCGGCCGGGCGGACGCCGCGGCCGGTACCGCCCGCGGCCTACGGCATTCCTCGGACCGCAAGCCTCAGGAGGCACGCCTCAGACGGTGGAGTGCAGCCGCAGCGTCCGTACGCCGCCGCGGGTCAGCAGTTCCACGATCTGCTCCCCTGCGGGCTTGCGCACCGCCGCCCCGCAGTCCGGGCAGGTGAAGGAGTAGAAGGTGGTTCGGTCGCTCGCCCCGATGGCCAGCCGGATGGCGTCGGAGGCCAGCTCGAACCGGCCCCGGCAGTCCGGGCAGGCGGCCTTGAAGAGCACCGCGGTGGTCACCATGTCCATGCGTCCCTTCGCTCCGTCCCTCATTCACCGTAGGCCGCGAGGGCCTCGCCCGCCGCGAGCCGAGCGCTCTCCGCCAGCTCCGGCGGGGAGACGATCCGGCCGTCACCGCCCAGTCGCAGGGCGAGCCGGCGCAGCGAGGCCGGGTCCGGGGTGCGCAGCGAGATCCGCAGGCCGCCGCCGGACAGCTCCTCGGCGCTGTCGTGCGGGTAGTACTCGGCGACCCAGCGGCCGCCGGGCCCGACCTCGACGACCACCTCGGGGTCCTCGGCCGACGGCTGCACCAGCCCTTCGGAGAGGTCGCGCAGCTCGAGCTGCGGCGGGTCGGCGGGCTCGTCCAGCAGCTTGATCTCGGCGACCCGGTCCAGCCGGAAGGTGCGCCGGGCCTCGGAGAGCCGGCACCACGCCTCCATGTAGGTGTGGCCGACGGCGAAGAGCCGGATCGGGTCGACCTCTCGCTCGGTGAGCTGGTCCCGGGCGGGCGAGTAGTAGCGCAGCCACAGCCGGCGCCGCTCGGAGATGGCCCGGTCGACGTCGGCGAAGACGCCGCCCTCTGACTCGAACGTCACCGTCAGCCGCGAGCTGGCGCCCGCGACCTCACCGGCGGCCCCCTCCAGCTTGGCGGTGGCGCGCAGCAGCGCCTCCCGGTCGCCCTCCCGCAGCCCGGGGAGGGTGGCGACGGCCCGGGCGGCGACCAGCAGCGCGGTCGCCTCGTCCGCGGCGAGCCGCAGCGGCGCGCCCGAGTTGCTGCCCACCGCGTCGGGGTTGCGCCACCAGATGCGGTCGCCGTCGGTGTCGATGTCGAGGAGGTCGCCACCGCGGAAGCTGGTTCCGCACATGGGGAGCACGTCGAGGTCGGCGATGAGCTCGTCCTCGGTGATGCCGAACGCGCGGGCGACGTCACCGACGCGGGCGCCGGGGCGCTCGCGCAGATACGTCACCAGGGAGAGCATCCGGCGGGTCTGGTCGATCGCGTTGATGGCCATCAGCAGTCGGTCGCGTCCTTGTCGTCTCGGTCAGCCCTTGGCGACGGCACGCAGCCGCTCCAGCACATCGGCCCGCAGCTCCGCGGGTTCCAGCACGACCACATCGGGCCCGAACTCCACCAGCCAGGCGTCGAGCCCGTGCCCGTACGGGATCTCCAACTCGTCCCAGCCGACGGCCGACTCCCGTACGGAGAGCGCCCGGGCGCGCAGCGGGTAGCCGGCCTCGGCCCGCAGCCGGATGCGGGCCGTGCTGGTGGCGATCTCGCCGGCCCAGCGCTCCACGGTCTCGCGCACGGTGACGTGGTCGGGCACCGCGGCGGTGAAGGCGGCGGCCCGGGAGCGGACCTTGCCGGTGATCCGGGAGAGCCGGAAGACCCGCTCGGCCTGCCGGTCCCGGTCCCAGCCGGCGAGATACCAGTGGCCGCGGCAGCATTCGAGTATCCAGGGCTCGATGTGCCGGACCTCGGGGCGGGCGGCGTTGGCCTTGCGGTAGTCGAAGGCGACGGGGCGTCGGTCGCGGCAGGCGAGCATCAGCGGCTCGAACGCGGACTCGTGCGCCGGGATCCGCGGTTCGAGGGCGCTCTGGCCCTCGTACGGGTCGTCGGCGAGCGGCATCCCGGCGGCGCGCAGCTTCTGCAGCGCGCCACTGGCCGCGCCCGCGAGCCGGGCCTGCTGCCAGACTTTGGCGGCGAGGCCGAGCGCGGCGGCCTCCTCGGCGTCGAGCGCGACGGGCGGCAGCCGGTTGCTGTCGCGGCGGGCGAGATAGCCGACGTCGCCGTCGAGGCTGTCGACGGTCTCGATGACGAGGCCGAGCTCGCGCAGGTCGTCCTTGTCCCGCTCGAACATGCGGTTGAAGGAGTCGTCGGTCGCGGCCTCGATGTACGCCTCGATCGAGGCCCGGAGCTCCCGCTTGCTGAGCGGGCGCCGGGTGCCCAGCAGGCACAGCGCCAGATTCATCAGCCGCTCGGCCTTGGCAATCGCCATCGACGCCCTTTCTCGTTGTGCTCCCGACCGATGACCGTACCGGTCCGGGTGCCCGGTTCAAAAGCCGAGGGCCCATGCCTGCCGGCATGGGCCCTCGGTCACGGCCTGGCTGCGGCCGGCCGCCCGGTTCGTAGAACCTTCCGGGCCGGCTCTCGTTCCGGGTCGTCTCAGACCGAGACGAGGTCACAGACGAAGATCAGCGTCTCACCCGGCTTGATGCGGCCGCCCGCACCGCGGTCGCCGTACGCGAGGTTCGCGGGGATGGTCAGCTGGCGCCGGCCACCGACCTTCATGCCCTGCACCCCCTGGTCCCAGCCGGTGATGACCTGGCCGACACCCAGCTGGAACTTCAGCGGCGTGCCGCGGTTCCAGCTCGCGTCGAACTCCTCACCGGTGCTGAAGGCGACACCCACGTAGTGGACGGAGACGGTGTCCCCGGCCTTGGCGACGGGGCCGTCACCCTCCCAGATGTCCTCGATCTTCAGGTCGGCCGGCGGCTCGCCGCCCGGGAAGTCGATCTCGGGCTTCTCGATGCTCACTCAAGTGCTCCTACGAAAGAATTTCTGTCGGCGGAAACCGTAACAGCCCGGCCGGGGTGAGATCAGTTGACGGCGAGGATGTCGACGACGAAGACCAGGTCCGACTTGATCTGCTTCTGCTGTTCCTTGGTCAGCTTCTTCTCCGGAACGATCACCATCATCCGGCTGCCGGCCTTCTGCCCCTTGAGCGCTTCGCTCCACCCGGGCATCTGGGAGATCGGGATGTCCTGGGCCGCGCCCTGGGTCCAGGTGTCACCGCCGGGCTTGCCGTCCTTCCAGAGGGTCAGGCCGTAGTGGGCGTTGATCGTGTCCTTCTCGCCCACCTCCTTGCCGGTGCCCTGGATGATCGGCTCGCTGACGACCTCGCCCGGCGCGTCCACGCCCTTGGGGATGGTCACCTTGGGCGCCTTGCCGTCGGTGTTGGTGCCCACCTTCGGCAGCTCGGTGTCCTTCTGCGGGACTTCCTTGCCCTCGGGCTTGGTGGGCATGACCTTCTTCAGGTCCACGACGAAGACCAGGGTGGAGTTGGCGGGGATCTTCTCCTGCGCCTGCTTCCCGTAGGCCTTCTCCGGCGGGATGACGAGCTCGACGCGGCTGCCGAGCTTCTGCCCGACCAGTCCCTCGTCCCAGCCCTTGATGACCTTGCCGGTGCCGATCTGGAAGGTGCTGGGCGCTCCGCGGTCCCAGCTGTTGTCGAACACCTCGCCCTTCCAGGTCTGGCCGAGGTAGTGGGCGTTCAGGGCCTCGCCCTTCTTCACCTTCGCTCCGTCGCCCTCCTTGAGGACCTTGACCTTGAGGTCCTTGGGCGGTTTGCCCTCGCCCTTGGCGACCTTGGGCTTCTTGCCGGCGTCCCCGGTGACGGCGGGGACGCCGCCGTCCTGGGAGCCGTTCGAGGGCTTGTCGTCCCCGCAGGCCGCGACGGAGGCCAACAGCAGGGGGACAGCCAGCAGGACTGCGATTCGGCGCACGTGAATACCTCGTGGGGGCTGCGGGTCGTACAGGAACGGACTGGGCCACTCTAACCACGCATACGGCAGCGGCGGAGGGACCGGGGAGATCTCCCGTTCTCTCCGCCGCTGTGGTGCCCCCGCCGTCTCACATACCGGCGATCAGCTTCTCCACCCGGTCGTCGACCGACCGGAACGGGTCCTTGCACAGCACGGTGCGCTGAGCCTGGTCGTTGAGCTTGAGATGCACCCAGTCGACCGTGAAGTCACGGCGCTGTTCCTGGGCCCGGCGGATGAAGTCGCCCCGCAGTCTGGCCCGGGTGGTCTGCGGCGGTACCGACTTGCCTTCGAAGATCTTGAGATCGTTGCAGATGCGGGCGGCCTGGCCGCGCCGTTCGAGTAGGTAGTAGAGCCCTCGGCGCCGGTGGATGTCGTGGTACGCGAGATCTATCTGGGCGACCCGCGGGTTGGACATGGTCATGTTGTTCTTCGCCCGGTAGCGCTCGATGAGCTGGTACTTCATGACCCAGTCGATCTCGGTGTTGATCCGGTCGAGGTCCTCGTCGGCGATGGCTTCGAGAGTCCGGCCCCACAGCTCCAGGACCCGCTCGACCGTGCCCGTACGGATGCCGCGGCGCTCGCAGAAGTCGACGGCCTTCTCGTAGTACTCCTGCTGGATCTCGAGCGCGGACGCCTCCCGGCCGGTGGCGAGCCTGACCTTGCGGCGGCCGGTCATGTCATGGCTGACCTCGCGGATGGCCCGGATCGGGTTCTCCAGGGTGAGGTCGCGCATGACGGTGCCGGCCTCGATCATGCGCAGCACGAGGTCGGTGGCACCGACCTTGAGCAGCATGGTCGTCTCGGACATGTTGGAGTCGCCGACGATGACATGCAGCCGGCGGTAGCGCTCGGCGTCGGCGTGCGGTTCGTCCCGGGTGTTGATGATGGGCCGGGACCGGGTGGTCGCCGAGCTGACGCCCTCCCAGATGTGCTCCGCGCGCTGGCTGACGCAGTAGACGGCGCCGCGCGGAGTCTGCAGCACCTTGCCCGCGCCGCACAGCAACTGCCGGGTGACGAGGAAGGGGATGAGGATGTCCGCGAGCCGGGAGAACTCTCCGTGCCGCGCCACGAGGTAGTTCTCGTGACAGCCGTAGGAGTTTCCCGCTGAGTCGGTGTTGTTCTTAAAGAGATAGACGTCGCCCGCGATTCCCTCCTCGTGCAGGCGGCGTTCGGCGTCGACGAGCAGACCTTCGAGAATCCGCTCACCGGCCTTGTCGTGGGTGACCAGCTCGGTCACATTGTCGCACTCGGGAGTTGCGTATTCCGGATGCGAACCCACGTCCAGATAGAGGCGGGCGCCGTTGCGCAGAAACACATTGCTGCTGCGGCCCCAGGAAACGACACGGCGGAAGAGGTAGCGCGCCACTTCGTCAGGTGACAGTCGGCGCTGTCCCCTGAACGTGCACGTGACGCCGTACTCGTTCTCCAGCCCGAAAATGCGGCGGTCCATGCCTGAACATTACGCCTTACGGCCTGCTCTGAAACCGTGTTCGGCCGCACTGTTTCGATCACTTTCCCGACCGGCTTCAACAACCGCCGCGGTACCGCGGTCCCCGCCGCTACCTGCGAGGACCTTTCCAGTGGCGATCAGCACGAGCAGCGCGACGCAGCCGGCCGCCCCGGCGACGGCGAAGCCCGCCGGCGTACCGCTGAACTCGACGGCCGGCCCCGCCGCGGCCGTTCCCGCCGCCGCGCCGACCCCGAAGGCCGTCACGAGCCAGGAGAACGCCTCGGTGACGGTTCCGCGCGGCGCGTGCCGGTCCACCACGAGGAAGGCACAGGCGAGCGCGGGCGCGAGGAACACGCCGGACACCACCGCCAGTACGGTCATCGGGACCACGCCGGGGGTGAGGGCCAGCGGCAGATAGCCCGCGGCGAGCAGCGCCACCAGCAGCCGCAGCCGCCGCTCGGGCGCGCCGGGCCACTGCCGCGCCCCGTACGCCATACCGCCCACCAGCGCGCCGAAGCCGAGCGCGGACATCAGCAGGCCGTACACCGTCTCGCCACCGTGGACGTCGGAGTACGCCACGGCGGCGACGGTGATGGAGCCGAGGGCGGTGCCGATGAAGAAGAAGGCGCCGAGCAGCGCGAGCAGCCCGGGAGACCGGAGCGCCCCGAGCCAGTGGGCCTCGCGCGGCGCGGAGCGCCAGTCGCGGGACGGCCTCGAGACGACCACGGACAGCGCACCGGCGACCCCGATCGCGTTGATGACCAGGAGCGCGGCCGCCTCCGACCAGAGGACCACGAAGAGGGTGACGAGCATCGGCCCCACCGTGAAGATCACTTCCTGGGCGACCGCGTCCAGGGCGTACGCCGTGTGCAGCCGGTCGGGGCGGCCCTCCCGGCGCAGCACGCCGGGCCACAGGGCGCGCAGCCCGCCCTCCAGCGGCGGTGTCAGCAGGCCGGCGACGAGTACGGCGACGTACGCGACGGGCAGCGGCTCCAGGCCGACCAACGCGAACAGCGCCATGCCGAGGGCCGAGACGGCGGCGGCGGGCAGCATCACCCGCGGCTGCCCGTACAGGTCGACCGCGCGGCCGAGCAGCGGCTGTCCCACGGCGGTGGCCAGGCCGTACACGGCGGCCAGCATTCCCGCGAGGGTGTAACTTCCGCCCTCGGCACGGATGAAGAGCACGATGGCGACATGGGCGGTTGCGTTCGGCAGCCGCCCGACGAGCGTGCCGATGAGCAGCCGGGCCGCGTGCCGGGTGCGCAGCAGTTCCGCGTAGCCGGTGGCCATCGCGGTCTCCTCTCCCCCTGGCGGAAGCGCCTCCACGCCAAGTTTTACGTATAACCTGATGAGCCATACGTACCATGACGGCAGTTCGCCGGTCCACCGGAAAGCCGGGGCGACAGCCCGACGGGCACACGCCGCGGCCGGCCCGAAGAGCGGACGGACCGACGGACCGGTGAGCGGCCGGAGCGGGAACGGACGGAGGCGGGGTGACAGGCGTGGACCGCACGGACAGGGGCGGGCACGACGGCGTGGCCGGCAGTGCGCACGGCGGCGCGGGCGACGGCGCGCGCGGGGAAGCGGGC
>DOWQ01000431.1 GCA_003519485.1 Streptomyces sp.
GGCCGCGCGCCGCGCCCTGCCAGTGCTCCGCGGCCGTCATCGCCACGCCGTCGCCGACGAGCACGACCGGCAGCCCGCCCACGCGCTCCGCCACCCGGTCGACCAGCGGGAAGTCCCGCCAGCCGGGCACGTTGACCGGGCTGACGCTGCCGGCCGAGGCGTCGACCGGGCCCGCGCTGCCGATGCCGAGCGCGGTCGCCCGCTCCCAGCGCGGGTCGGCCGTGAGTTCATCGAGGACGGCCGCGACGGCAGCCATGACGGTCTCGCCGTCTTCCCGCGCGGGCGTCGGCCGCTGCGCCCGTACGAGGATGCCGCCCCGGCTGTCGACCAGCGCTCCGGCGATCTTGGTCCCGCCGATGTCGAGGGCTGCGGCGAGGTTGTCGTGCATCGGGGCGGCATCTCCGGAGGGGCGGGGCCGCGGCGCGGGTCGCGGGCCTGTACGGACAGTTGTCGAGCGTCAGTGTCCTTGGTTTTGACAACGTTGTCCAGGTTCTATGCTCTTAGCCACCGCACCGCAGCCGACCGAGGATCCGCCACGTGGCCGACACCGCCCGCACCTCCGAGAGCCGCTACGGCACCCGGCCCACCATGAAGGACGTCGCCGCGCGTGCCGGAGTCGGCCTCAAGACCGTGTCCCGGGTGGTGAACGGCGAGGCGGGCGTCACCCCCGACACCGTACGGCGGGTGCGGGAGGCCATCGAGGCCCTCGGCTTCCGGCGCAACGACAGCGCCCGCATCCTGCGCAAGGGGCGTACGGCGAGCATCGGACTGGTCCTGGAGGATCTGGCCGACCCGTTCTACGGCCCACTGAGCCGGGCGGTCGAGGAGGCGGCCCGCGCGCACGGCGCCCGTACGCTCCTGGACGCCACCCAGTCCGCCGGCTGGCTGCCGCTGCGCGCCGCCGACTACGACTACACCGTGACCGGCGCCTTCAAATGGCTGCTGAGCCCGCGCGGGGTCTCCTTCCTCACCGTCCCGGCGGTCTGCGACGAGCTGTGGCCGCTCTACGCGGGCTGGGCGGCCGGGGAGGTGCCCTGGGAGAGCTACTACGGGGTCGAGCGGCTGGCCCCGTCCGCACACCGCTTCGACGAGAGCCCGGCGACGCTGCCGTATCTCGCCGCGCAGCACTCGCTCGCCGTCATCGAGGAGACCGGCCCCGCGGCCATCGGCGCGCACGATCTCGCGCTGGCCGACCGCTTCCGGGACGGGCTGGCGGTGCTGGGTCACGAGCCGGTGGCGTCACCGGGCTCGGCGATCGTCGCCGTGCCCGGCCTCGGCCACGCCGAGGATGCGCTGACCAGGGCAGGTGTGCACGTCTCGGTCCGGGCCGGAAACCTCCGTGCCGCCTTCCACCTGTACAACACCGCCGCAGACGTGGACCGGCTGCTCGACGTGCTCTCCACGCTGCCCGTACGCGTGTGACCCGCCGCTGTCCCCGCCGCGGGGCCGCGGAGCGGGACAGCGGCGCGGAGGACCGCCCGGAGACAGCGACGCGGCCGCTCCCAGGGGCTCCTGGCAGCGGCCGCGTCACTCACCTGGCTGTGAGCCCGGCCCGGACGGCGTCCCCCGGAGGGGGCGGGCCCGGGCCCGGGTCATGCCCTGCGAGCTACCTCACCGGGGTGAAGTCCCGTGCGCCGATGTACTCGGGACGGCGGATGGGCGCCGCGAACGGCTCCACCGCCTCGTTCTCCACGCTGTTGAAGACGATGAAGACGTTGCTGCGCGGGAACGGCGTGATGTTGTCGCCGGACCCGTGCATGCAGTTGCAGTCGAACACCGTCGCCGACCCGGCCTGGCCGGTGAACAGCTTGATGCCGTGCTTGTTCGCGAACGAGGCCAGTGCCTCGTCCGAGGGGATGCCCGCGCCCTGCATCTGCAGCGACTTCTTGTAGTTCTCCTC
This sequence comes from Streptomyces sp., assembly GCA_003519485.1. GTDB lineage: Bacteria > Actinomycetota > Actinomycetes > Streptomycetales > Streptomycetaceae > Streptomyces. Next base: position 1,901 of record DOWQ01000431.1, read on the forward strand.
CGGCGTGGAGCCCGCACAGCCGAGGAACGTCCGATGGGAACCCGGCATGATCATCAAGCCGCCGTTGGTGTCGAAGTTCTCGGTCAGCGCGATCGAGACGGACACCGTCCGCATGTTGGCGAGACCGTCCTCGGCGTGCCAGGTCTCGAAGTCCGAGTGCCAGTAGAACCCGGTGGCCCCGAAGCCCGGCTTGACGTTGATCCGGCTCTGATGGACGTAGACGTCCGAGCCGAGGATCTGCCGGGCGCGACCCACCACCCGCGGGTCGCGCACCAGCCCGGCGAACACCTCACTGATCCGGTGCACCTGGAAGACCGACCGGACCGCCTGCGTCTTGGGCTCGACGATCGAACGATCGTCGGCCCGTACCTCCGGATCGACGATCAGCCTCTCCAGTTCGGCGCAGTATTCCGCGACCTCGTCCGGAGTGATCAGCTGCTCGACTGCCAGGAAGCCGTCACGCTCGTAGTCGCTCAGGTCGGCCGGCTCGATCGGCCCGGGAGCTCCGGGGTCCGACCACACGACCGGGTCCAGTCGCGGGGTCGCCACCTCGGTGGCGCCTCGCGTCGGGTAGGCATCGGCCGTTCGCTCGGGTGCGGTGGTCATGGTGCTGCACCTTCTCCTCTCGTTACGTCCCTGTCTTCCTGTCCCTAGGAGATCTCAGCCCTGTTCGGGCTCGGTGAGCAACGGGTAGACGCCGTTCTCGTCGTGGTCCTCGCGGCCGGTGACCGGCGGGTTGAAGACGCAGACGCAACGGAAGTCCGTCTTCGGGCGCATCGTGTGCCGCTCGTGCCCGTTGAGGAGGTACATCGTGCCGGGTTCGATCCAGTGCTTCTCGCCCGTCTCCTCGTTCGTGAGCTCGGCCTCGCCCTCCACGCAGAGCACGGCCTCGATGTGGTTGGCGTACCACATCGTCGTCTCCGTGCCCGCGTACAGCGTGGTCTCGTGCAGTGAGAAGCCCACGCGCTCCTTGGCGAGCACGATGCGCTTGCTCTCCCAGGTGCCGGATGCCGACTTCACATGCCGGTCGGTGCCCTCGATGTCCTTGAAGGATCGGACGATCACGGTGTTCTCAGCCTTTCATCTCTACGGTCGGCGATGCGGGGTGACGGGTCAAGCGGTCTCCCGCACCGAGCGGGCGAGGATACGCAGACCCTCGTCCAGTTCCTCCGGGGTGATGGTGAGCGGCGGCAGCAGTTTGACGACCTCGCTCTCCGGCCCGGAAGTCTCCACGAGCAGTCCCAGCTCGAACGCTCGTTTGCACACGGCGGACGCACGGGGCTTGTCGGTGAACTCCATACCCCAGGCGAGGCCACGGCCTCGGACGTCGGCACCGAGCCCGGGGTGCTCCTCGGCGATCGCGCGCAGGGCCTGCTCGACCTGCTCGCCGCGGGCGATGGTCTGCTTCTCCATCTGGCCGTCGGCCCAGTAGGTGTCCAGCGCGGCGGCGGACGTGACGAAGGCCGGGTTGTTGCCGCGGAAGGTGCCGTTGTGCTCGCCCGGCTCCCAGATGTCCAGCTCCGGCTTGAACAGGGTCAGCGACATCGGCATGCCGTAGCCGCTGATGGACTTCGACAGCGTCACGATGTCCGGCGTGATGCCCGCCTCCTCGAAGGAGAAGAAGGCACCTGTCCGGCCGCAGCCCATCTGGATGTCGTCGACGATCAGCAGCATGTCCTGACGCTCGCACAGGTCGGCCAGCGCGCGCAGCCACTCCGGGCGGGCGACGTTGATGCCGCCCTCGCCCTGGATCGTCTCGACGATCACGGCGGCGGGCTTGTTGAGGCCGGAGCCGTGGTCCTGCAGCAGGCTCTCGAACCAGAGGAAGTCCTCGACCGTGCCGTCGAAGTAGTTGTCGAACGGCATCGGGGTGCCGTGCACGAGCGGGATGCCCGCGCCGGCGCGCTTCATGGAGTTGCCGGTGACGGCGAGGGCGCCCAGGGACATCCCGTGGAAGGCGTTGGTGAAGCTGACGATCGACTCGCGGCCCTTGACCTTGCGGGCCAGCTTCAGCGCGGCCTCGACGGCGTTGGTGCCGGTGGGGCCGGGGAACATGACCTTGTACGGCAGGTCGCGCGGCTGGAGGATCGTCTTCTGGAAGGACTCCAGGAAGGCGCGCTTCGCGGTGGTGCCCATGTCCAGGCCGTGGGTGACGCCGTCACGCTCGATGTAGTCGATCAGCGCGCGTTTGAGTACGGCGTTGTTGTGGCCGTAGTTCAGAGCGCCGGCACCGGCGAAGAAGTCGAGGTACTTGTGGCCGTCCTCGTCGTACATGTAGCTGCCCTGGGACCGGTCGAACACGGCCGGCCAGCCGCGGCAGTAGCTGCGTACCTCGGACTCGAGGCTTTCGAAGATGCTCAAGGCGGGCGGGGTGATGGTCACGACGGACTCCTGGGGGTGTGTGCGGGGAAGAAGTGGTCTGGGGTGCGGGGGCGGCGCGGTGGGCGTCAGCGCCGGACCGCTGTCCTGGCGAATGGCCCTATCCGGTACAGCACCTCGGGCTCATGCCCCTCCTCGGGGAAGAGACCCGCGTCGAAGAGCACCTCACGCTCCACGGGGGCGCCGTGCCGCTCGGCGTACGACGCGAAGAGACGGTTCGAGGGCCCGTTGTCCGGCGTGATGGTGGTCTCGGTCCGGCGTACGCCCTTCTCGTCGCCGACCCGGGCGGTCAACCCGTCCAGCAGTGCCCCGGCGAGGCCGCGGCCTCGCTGGCTCTCGTCGACGGCGACCTGCCAGACGACCAGGGTTTCGGGCCGCTCCGGCCGGATGTAGCCGGTGACAAAGCCGACCGGCTCTCCGTCGGCGCCGCGGGCCACCACCGAGGTGGCGGCGAAGTCCCGGCACCAGAGGAGGTAGCTGTAGGACGAGTTGAGGTCGAGCACCCTGGAGTCGCGGGCGATACGCCAGATCGCGGCTCCGTCCCCGACGCGTGGCGCGTCGAGCTTCAGCCCTTCCGGCATTTCCAGGAATTCTCTGTGGGCACGTGCATGCTCTGCTTGTGCGGCGGTCATGCGAATCAAATTTACCGAGGAGAATCAGAAATTGCATCGGGGGACGGGGTTACGCAGGAGGGGGTCCATGTGTTATCGGGCGGGGACACGCGGGCGCGCGGCCACCTCGAAAATTGCCGCATTTTATGTGGAAAATGCCGGGTGAAGCGGACGCTCTGTGGATCGTGTCACATGTCCATAACGACCCTGACCGGAGCCCGGAAGATGATCTGCGGCCGCCAAAAAGTTTGGTGTTTGGGATGCGCAGAAGCGGGCAGAAGAATACGGGAAGCTGCGCAATTCAAGTATCTTCGAATTCCTTTCCGGGAAAGATAGCGCGAATTCGCGAATACGTCAGCCACTCGTCGGCCGATGGAGTGACGAGCGCTCTCCGGCACCCCGGTGCGGGCGCGGACCCGGCCCTCGTACAGTGCCTGCCATGAGGACAAGCGCGGTGCTGCACATCAAGGGGCGGGTGCTCGTCGGGCCCGACGAGATCCGGGACGAGCTGTGGGTGAGGGACGGGCGGATCTCGTACGAGCGCCCGGCCGGCGCGCGGGATGTGCGCGAGCTCACCGGCTGGGTCCTGCCCGGCCTGGTCGACGCGCACTGCCATGTCGGGCTCGACACGCACGGCCCCGTGGACGACTCCACCAGCGAGAAGCAGGCCGTGACCGACCGCGACGCCGGGGCGCTCCTCCTGCGCGATGCGGGCTCGCCCTCCGACACCCGCTGGATCGACGACCGCGAGGACCTGCCGCGGATCATCCGGGCCGGCCGGCACATCGCCCGCACCCGCCGCTACATCCGCAATTTCGCGCATGAGATCGAGCCCGACGACCTGGTCGCGTACGTCGCCCGGGAGGCCCGGAACGGCGACGGCTGGGTCAAGCTGGTCGGCGACTGGATAGACCGCGACGCGGGCGACCTCACCGCCTGCTGGCCGCGCGGCGCGGTCGAGGCCGCCATCGCCGAGGCCCACCGGCTCGGCGCCCGGGTCACGGCCCACTGCTTCGCCGAGGACTCGCTGGCCGACCTCGTGGAGGCCGGCATCGACTGCGTCGAACACGCGACCGGGCTGACCGAGGACACCATCCCGCTGTTCGCCGAGCGCGGCGTGGCGATCGTCCCCACCCTGGTCAACATCGCGACTTTCCCGCAGCTCGCCGACGGCGGCCAGGACAAGTTCCCGCGCTGGTCGGACCACATGCGCCGGCTCCACGAGCGCCGCTACGACACGGTGCGCGCCGCCCACGACGCCGGCATCCCCGTCTTCGTCGGCACCGACGCGGGCGGCTCCTTGGCGCACGGCCTGGTCGCCGCCGAGGTCGCCGAGTTGGTGAAGGCCGGCATCCCGCCGCTGGAGGCCCTGTCCGCGACGACGTGGGGCGCCCGCGAATGGCTCCGCCGCCCCGGGCTCAGCGAGGGCGCCTCGGCCGACCTCGTCGTCTACGAGAGCGACCCGCGCGAGGACGTACGGGTGCTCGCCGCGCCCCGCCGGGTGGTGCTGCGGGGCCGTGTCATCGGCTGAGCGGGCCCCTGCGGCCCGCCGGGCGGTCGCCGGGGCCCTGGTCGGGGGCGCGGGGCCGCGAGCCGCCCAGGAGGCTGCTCAGGCGTTCGTGGGCTCAGCCGTCGCCGATGCGTTGTGTTGACAGGGCGTGACTCCACGTCGTCCCGTTTCGTTGATATTGGGCTCTTGGTGCCGTAGGTGGGGATCCGGGCGGTACGGGAGGGACGTCAGGGGAACGAGCGTGCACTGGAATTCGAAAATGGCGGCGGAAACCACTCGTTGGAGTGAATACACGCCAGGTTGCTGCCCGTTCACTTTGGGTGCGTAAGTATTCCGTGGTCGAGGTCGCTCGGCGCGTGATGTCCGCCCCGGGCTGCGCCGGCGACTCCAATATCTCTTGTGGGGGTTCCACACCTTGAACAGCACCACCTTCGCCATGCCCGCACGCCGTGCCGCAGCCGTGCTGACGGCCGCCGCCCTGACCGCGGCGCCGGCAGTCCTCCTCGGCGCAGCTCCCGCCCACGCGGCCGGAGACGACGGGAAGGCCGGTGCCGTAGTGCTCCGTACCGGTCTCGACGTCTCGCTGCTCGACGACGAGGCGAATGTCCCGTTGTCCGTTGTCCTCAACGAGGTGCAGGCCCCGGCCGACGCCGAGAAGAAGGCGCTGAGCGCGCGCTTGGACGGTGTCGACAACGGCAAGCCGTTCAACGTGCTGAAGGCCGATGTGGCCACCGCCCGCGCGACGGCCGACGCGCGGAAGGCCGAGGGCTACGCCAACCTGGTCCGCGCCCAGGTGCACGTGCCCGGGATGCCGCTGCTCTCCGTGATCGAGGTCGAGCAGGTGACCTCCGAGGCCGTGTGCGTGGCCGGGGAGAAGCCGACGGCGAACTCCGAGATCCCCGGCAGCGTGACCGTGATGGGCAAGAAGGTCACGCTCAGCGCGACCGGCACGACCCACGTCGAGGTGCCCGGGACGGGTGAGGTGAAGCTCGACCTGGCGAAGACCTCGACCACCTCCAGGACGGCCGCCGCCACGGCCCTGGAGCTCAACGTGTCCGTCGACCCGGAGAAGCTGAACGTCGCCGCCGTGCAGGGCCGGATCACGCTGGCCGAGGCCACCTGTGAGACCCCCGGCGGTGCGCCGGGCAGCGAGAAGCCGGGCGGCGAGCAGCCCGAGCAGCCGGAGGCCACGGGCGGCACCTCGGGCGGTGACACCGGCGGCGACGACGGCGCCGGAACCCAGACCGGCTCCGGCAACGACAGCGAGAACCTCGCCGAAACGGGCGGCAGCACCATGACGCCGTACCTCGCGGTCGGTGCCGCGGCACTGCTGGCGGCGGGCGCCGCCTCGATCGTCGTGGCGCGGCGCAAGGCGTCGCCGAGCAGCGACTGACCGCGGGCCGCAAGGCGCCGCCCGCGGCGCCTGCTGTCCCCGCGTGACCAGTGGCCCGGCCGTCGCCCGAAGCCTCGAAGCGACGACCGGGCCGTTGCGCGTT
>DOWQ01000105.1:0-5594 GCA_003519485.1 Streptomyces sp.
GCCCCCGCTCCGTACGACACGCACCTGCTCCGCGCGGTGGTGCGAGACCCGCCGCACCCGGAGCCGCCAGCCCGGCAGTTCGGCCGTGTCACCGGCGGCCGGGATGCGCCCGAGGAGGCCGGCGACGAGCCCGGCGACGGTCTCGTACGGGCCCTCCGGCGCCTCCAGGCCGATCCGCAGCAGCACATCGACCCGGCTGCCGCCGTCCGCGTCCCAGGCCGGGTGCCCGTCCTCGGCGGGCGCGGCGGCCAGTTCCGGCAGGCCCGCGCCGTCGTGCTCGTCGCGCACCTCCCCGACCAGCTCCTCGACGATGTCCTCCAGCGTNNGCCGTGCCGCCGTACTCGTCGACGACGACGGCGATCGGCTGCTCGCTGCGCAGCCGCTCCAACAGCCGCTGCACGGGCAGCGTCCCGGGCACCAGCAGCGGGGGCACGGAGACGCGCACGACCGGCGTGCGCAGCCGCTCGCGCGCCGGTACGGCGAGGGCGTCCTTGAGGTGCACCATGCCGACGACCTCGTCCAGCCGGTCGCGGTAGACGGGAAAGCGGGAGAGACCGGTGGCCCGGGTGAGGTTGAGGACGTCCTCGGCGGTGGCGGACGAGTGCAGGGCGGACACCCGTACGCGTGGCGTCATCACATGCTGGGCGGTCAGCTCACTCAGCGAAAGGGTCCGTACGAACAGGTCCGCGGTGTCCTGCTCCAGGGCTCCGGCCCGCGCGGAGTGCCGCGCCAGCGAGACGAGCTCGCCGGGGGTGCGGGCGGAGGCCAGCTCGTCGGCGGGCTCCACGCCCAGGAGCCGCACCAGCCGGTTCGCCACCCCGTTGAGCAGGGCGATGACCGGCCGGAAGAAGCCGGAGAAGGCGTACTGGGGGCCGGCCACGAACCGGGCTACCTGGAGCGGCCGGGACACCGCCCAGTTCTTCGGCACCAGTTCGCCGATGACCATCTGGACGGCGGAGGCGGTGAGCACGCCGATGGCGACGGCAACACCGGACACGGCGCCCGCCGGCAGCCCGGTCGCGGCGAGCGGCCCGGCCAGCAGCCGGGCGAGCGCGGGCTCGGCGAGCATGCCGACGACCAGCGAGGTGATGGTGATGCCGAGCTGCGTTCCGGAGAGCTGGAAGGAGAGCTCGCGCAGGGCCTTCACGACGGTACGGGCTCGCCGGTCGCCCTGAGCGGCGGCCCGCTCGGCGTCCGGGCGCTCGACGGTGACAAGGCCGAACTCGGCGGCCACGAAGAAGCCGTTGGCGAGGATCAGCAGGAGAGAGGCGGCGAGGAGAAGCAGGGGGATGGTCATGCCGCCGGCTCCGGAGCGGAGGGGGCGGCGCAGGTACTACAGGACGGTCCGTCCATCGGCGGAGGTGTTCACTCCTCGGATTGCAGGTGCCCCGCGGGCCCCCTCGCGCGGGACCCGGTCGATGCGGGGCGGGGCGCCCATCGCGCCGCCAGGGGACAGCGTAATCACTGCCGGTTCGTGTGCGAAGGCGCACAGATGTACGAGCTGTCCGCTCAGGCTGCGGGGCCGCCGCCCATGCCGTAGTGCTCAGCCAGGGCGCGCAGGGCGCGGGCGTCGCGGATGGCATGCTCCCTTGCGACGCCGGGCTGGATGCCCATCGCCGGCATATGGGTGCCGTCGGCGAGGTCGAGGTACACCCACGGGTCGCCCGGCCTCAGGTTGACCCGGAGGATCTCCGCCCAGTCGAGGCGGCGCCGGACCGTCAGATTGACGACCGTGACGCCGCCGGTGTCGGCCTCGATCCGGGGCCGGCTGAGCAGCGCGAGGACGCCGAGACCGAGCAGGCCGGTGCCGATGAAGCTCGCCCGCTCACCGCCGCTCACGTCCGTCAGCAACAGGGCGATGGCCGTCAGGGTGGCCAGCAGCAGGACTCCGCCGCTGAGCAGAATCACCCGGGTGCGGGTCGGCCGGAAGGTGACGGGCAGCCCGGGGAGGCCCTGGGGCGCGGGCTGGTCGCGGGGGCCGGGGGCGGGCTCGATGGCAGCGTCGCGGCCGGGCTCTCGGCCGGGCTCGGGGGCGGGCTCCGGTGTGGAGGAGGACACTGTGTCGGTCTCCGGTGTTCGGGCCCGCGAAGGTCCGGGGCTTCCGGGTGCGCCGGTCGCCCCGGGTCTCCGCGGGCGGCTGCGTCAGAGGCGGCAGGCGTGGATGCCGGTGGTGAGGATCGCGCGGGCCCCGAGGTCGTACAGCTCGTCCATGATCCGCTGGGCGTCCCGGGACGGCACCATCGAGCGGACGGCCACCCAGCCCTCGTGGTGCAGCGGGGAGACGGTCGGCGATTCGAGGCCGGGGGTGAGCGACACGGCGCGCTCGACGTGCTCGACGCGGATGTCGTAGTCCATCATCACGTAGCGCCGGGCGACGAGGACGCCCTGCATCCGGCGGAGGAACTGCTGCACCTTGGGGCCGTCGGTGCCCTCGCCGGTCCGCCGGATGACGACCGCCTCGGACTCGAGGATCGGCTCGCCGATGATCTCCAGGCCGGCGTTGCGGAGCGTCGTGCCGGTCTCGACGACATCGGCGATGACCTCGGCGACACCGAGCTGGATCGCGGTCTCGACGGCGCCGTCGAGGTGGACCACGGCGGCGTCGACGCCGTTGTCGGCGAGGTGCTGGACGACCAGCCCGGAGAAGGACGTCGCGACGGTCATGCCGCCGAACCCGGAGACGTCCTTGGCGGTGCCGGGCCGGGTGGCGTAGCGGAAGGTGGAGGCGGCGAAGCCGAGCTGCATGATCTCCTCGGCGTCCGCGCCCGAGTCCAGCAGCAGGTCACGGCCGGTGATGCCCATGTCGAGCCGGCCGGAGCCGACGTAGACGGCGATGTCGCGGGGGCGGAGGAAGAAGAACTCGACGTCGTTGTCCGCGTCGACGAGGACCAGCTCCCGGCGGTCCTTGCGCTGCTTGTAGCCGGCCTCATGGAGCATCGCCGACGCAGGCTCGGAGAGTGAACCCTTGTTCGGGACGGCGATGCGCAGCATGAAGACGGTTCCTTCGCTTCTCGGGAGTGGTGCGGCCGCGTGGTGCGACCGAGTCGTGCGGGGGGTGCGGTGGGTCCGGGGTGCTTGCGGGTCGCGTACCGGCCGCGCGGGCCGGAGACACGCGCCCCCGTGGCCCGGGCGGGCCGTGTCGCGGTCGGCGGTGACGGCTCAGCGGTGGCAGCTCACAGATGAGCGTATACGTCGTCGAGCGAGATCCCCCGGGCGACCATCATCACCTGGAGGTGGTAGAGGAGCTGGGAGATCTCCTCGGCCAGCCGGTCGTCGGACTCGTGCTCGGCCGCGATCCACACCTCACCGGCCTCCTCGAGCAGTTTCTTGCCCTGCGCGTGGACGCCGGCGTCGAGCGCGGCCACGGTGCCGGAGCCGGCGGGCCGGCTCGCGGCCTTCTCCGTCAGCTCGGCGAACAGCCCGTCGAAGGACTTCACCGGTTGTCTCCCCTCACCGCATCAGTGTCAGATGTCGTGCGCGACGCGGCGACCCGGCGGGCGGGCCATGCTGCGCCTGGTGCCCGTGATGCGCCGGACGGACCAACCTTCTCACGCCGCGCGATCATGTCGTGCCCGGGTGTAGTCACTGCGGACCTCGGCGGCGTCGAGGCCGACCAGCGACGCGCGGTGCACGCGCCCCGGCCCGTCGGGGACCGGTACCTCGCACGGTACGACGAGTACCGCGGCACCGGCGCACTGGGCCGCCAGGGCGCCGAGAGGCGAGTCCTCCACAGCCAGACAGTCGCTCGCCTCGACGCCGAGCAGCTCCGCGGCCCGCAGGTAGGGGTCGGGGGCGGGCTTGCCGTGGGCCACCTCGTCGCCGCACACGGTGACCGTGAAGTGCTCGCGGCCGATGCCGTCCAACGCCAGTTCGGTGAGCAGGCGACCGGTGTTGGTGACCAGTGCCGTCGGCCACCCCGCCTGCGTCACGGCGCGCAGCGCGTCCTGGGCGCCGGGCCGCCACTCCAGCCCCTCGGCGAACAGCTCGCCGGTCCGGTCGAGGATCAGTCGCCGGGCCTCCGCCAACCGAGCGGCGTCGAGGGCCAGGCCGAGGTCGGCGAACATGATCTCCAGGGTGCGCGGCAGGTTCGACCCGATGATCGCCTCTCGCGCCCCGCTGCTCAGCGAGCCGCCCAGTGCCTCGGCGGCGTCGGCGAGCGACACCGTCCACACCTTCTCGGAGTCGACGAGCGTGCCGTCCATGTCCCACAGAACCGCTGCAGGCCCCCCGCTCACCGGGTCATCCCGCATTGAAGTACTTCGCCTCCGGGTGGTGGGCGACCAGCGCGTCGGTGGACTGCTCGGGGTGCAGCTGCAGCTCCTCGGACAGCTCCACGCCGATCCGGTCCGGCTCCAGCAGCTCGACGATCTTGCTGCGGTCCTCCAGGTTGGGGCAGGCGCCGTAGCCCAGCGAGTAGCGGGCGCCGCGGTAGCCGAGCTTGAAGAACTCCTCGATGTTCTCGGGGTCCTCGGCGGCCACGGCACCTCCGGCGGGGAACGCCAGCTCCTCGCGGATCCGGCGGTGCCACAGCTCGGCGAGCGCCTCGGTGAGCTGCACCCCCAGACCGTGCACCTCCAGGTAGTCGCGGTAGGCGTCCTTGGCGAACAGCTCGTTGGCGTAGTCGGCGATCGGCTGGCCCATCGTGACCAGCTGCAGGGGCAGCACGTCGACCTCGCCGCGCTCGATGGCCAGCGAGCGCGGGCGCCAGAAGTCGGCGAGGCACAGGTTGCGGTCGCGGCGCTGGCGCGGGAACTCGAACCGGAACCGCTCGGGCGCGTCGGGGCGAGGTTCGGTCAGCACCACCAGCGAGTCCTTCTCCGACACCGCAGGGAAGTACCCGTAGACCAGTGACGTCCCCGCCAGCACGCCCTCGGTGGACATCCGGTCGAGCCAGTACCGCAGCCGCGGGCGACCCTCGGTCTCCACCAGCTCCTCGTAGCTGGGCCCGTCGCCGCCCTTGGACCCGCGCAACCCCCACTGCCCCAGGAACAGTGCCCGCTCGTCGATCATGCCCGCGAACTCGGCCAGGGCCACACCCTTGACGATCCGGGTGCCCCAGAACGGGGGCGTGGGCACGGGGTTGTCGACCGTGACGTCGGAACGCTCCGGCATCGGGCCCGCCGCGGCGGCCTCGGCGGCCTTGCGCTTGGCCGCGACCCGCTGCGACTTCTCGTGCCGCGCCTTGCGCTCGGCCTTGGCCGCCTCCTCCTCGGGGGTGGTCTCGGGGACCTCCCCGCGACGGCGCGCCATCGTCGCGTCCATCAGGCGCAGGCCCTCGAAGGCGTCCCGGGCGTAGGTGACCCGGCCCTCGTAGACCTCCTGCAGGTCGTTCTCGACATAGGAGCGGGTGAGTGCCGCGCCGCCGAGCAGCACGGGCAGCGTCGTGGCGATCCCCCGGGAGTTCATCTCCTGGAGGTTCTCCTTCATGATCACCGTCGACTTGACCAGCAGGCCGGACATGCCGACGGCGTCGGCGCGGTGCTCCTCGGCGGCGGTGAGGATCGTGGAGATCGGCTGCTTGATGCCGAGGTTGACCACGGTGTAGCCGTTGTTGGTCAAGATGATGTCGACGAGGTTCTTGCCGATGTCGTGCA
>DOWQ01000105.1:5637-6503 GCA_003519485.1 Streptomyces sp.
AGCACGAACGGCAGCTGCATCTGACCGGAGCCGAACAGCTCGCCCACGGTCTTCATGCCGGACAGCAGCGTGTCGTTGATGATCTCCAGGGCGGGCCGGACCTGCAGTGCCTCGGTGAGGTCGGCGTCGAGGCCGTCGCGCTCGCCGTCGACGATGCGTCGCTCGAGGCGCTCGAACAGCGGCAGGCCGGCGAGCTCCTCGGCCCGGCTCGCCCGCGCCGACGACGCCGAGACGCCCTCGAACAGCTCCATGAAGCGGTTGAGCGGGTCGTACTGGTCCTCGTCCGGGCCGGACCGCCGCCGGTCGTAGACCAGGTCCAGCGCCACCGAGCGCTGCGTGTCGTCGATCTTGGCCATCGGCAGGATCTTGGCCGCGGACACGATCGCGGTGTCCAGTCCGGCGTTGACGCACTCGTGCAGGAACACCGAGTTCAGCACCTGCCGCGCCGCGGCGTTGAGCCCGAAGGACACGTTCGACACGCCCAGCGTCGTCTGCACGTCGGGGTAGCGGCGCTTGAGCTCGCGGATGGCCTCGATCGTCTCCAGCGCGTCGCGCCGCACCTCCTCCTGCCCGGTGGTGATCGGGAAGGTCAGGGTGTCGACGACGATGTCCTCGACGTGCATGCCGTGGAGGGCGACGAGGTCGTCGATGATGCGGGCGGCGATCCGGACCTTCCACTCGGCGGTGCGGGCCTGGCCCTCCTCGTAGTTGACCGAGTTGACGATGCAGCGGCCGCCGAGCCGCTCCAGGCCCGCCCGGATGACCTCGGGCTCGGTGGAGTCGAGCATCACCGGCAGGGTGGACGCGGTCGCCAGGCGCCCGGCCAGCTCGGCCATGTCGGCGGCGCCGTCGCGGCCCACGTAGTC
>DOWQ01000332.1:0-3825 GCA_003519485.1 Streptomyces sp.
CCCCCCCCTGCCCACACCGGACCGACCGGCCGGCCGGTGAGGGGCAGCGGCGGGCGCCCGCCCGCCGCGGTCCGGTGGCCCCGGACCGATGGGGCCGCCGCCGCACGAGGCACCGGCGCCGCGGTACTCCGCCTCCTGTCCGCGCCGCCGCGATCCCCGGCGCTCACGGCCGGATTTCGGGGGGACGGATCCCCCGGCCGCGGTCGTGCGCACGCGCGTTGCCGTCGTCACCTTCGACCGGGCGCATCCGGCTTCCACCACGTAACGTGGCTGCCCGAAGCCGCCGTTGAGCCCGATCGAAGAGGATGAAGCCCGCGTGTTGCTCGCATTCGCCGTGGTGCTGTTGCTGGCCGTACTGGTCTCCAGCCTGGCCCACCGGACCGTCCTGTCGACCGCGGCGCTGTTCCTGGTCGCCGGGTTCCTCCTGGGCGAGAAAACGACCGGGGTGCTGCACCTGCACGCGGACTCGCCCGTCGTGACGGCGTTCGCCGAGCTGGCGCTGTTCGCCGTGCTGTTCACCGACGGCATGCGGGTGGGGTGGCAGGACCTCCGCTCGGCCTGGCGGCTGCCGGGCCGGGCGCTGGGCTGGGGACTGCCGCTCACCCTGGCGATCACCGCGCTGCTCGCCCATTACATCGTCGGGCTGCCGTGGCCGGAGGCCCTTCTGCTCGGTGCCGTGCTGGCCCCCACCGACCCGGTGTTCGCCGCCGCGCTCGTCGGCAACGAGAAAGTGCCGGCCCGGCTGCGTCAGCTGCTCAACGTGGAATCCGGGGTCAATGACGGGCTCGCCCTGCCGTTCGTCATCCTCTTCCTGGGCATCTCCCAGGGCTCCGGCGATCTGCACCTGGACGAACTCGGGACGGAACTCGCCTTCGGTGTGGCCATCGGCATCGCCGTTCCCTGGCTGGCCATCAAGCTGGAGCAGAGCCGCTTCTTCTCGGCCTCAGCCGCCTATGAGCCGCTGAACGCCTTCGCCATCGGGCTGGTCGTCCTCGGCCTCGCCCACTCCGTGCACGCCAACCTCTTCCTCGCCGCGTTCGCCGCCGGCGTCACCGTGGCCACCTTCGGCCCCAGCCAGCGGAAGGCGTTCGGCGAGTTCGGCGAGCTGGTCGCGGAGCTCCTGAAGCTCGCCGCGCTGCTGGTCTTCGGCGCCCTGATCTCGCTGGACTTCCTCGGCGACATTCCCTGGACCGGCTGGGTGTTCGCGGTCCTCGCCCTGCTCGTGGTCCGCCCCGCGGCTCTGGCCATCTCCTTCATACGGTCCCGGCTGTCGCCCCGGGAGCAACTGGCCGCCATGTGGTTCGGGCCCAAGGGTTTCGCCTCGGTCGTCTACGGCCTGCTGGTCCTCGAATCCGGCATCGCCGAAGCAGACACCATCTTCCACCTGGTCGCGCTCACCATCCTGCTGTCGGTGCTGGCGCACTCCTCCACCGACACGGTGATCGCGCGGTCCTTCGACCAGCAGAGCGAGACACCGCAATGGCACGAACCGCCCGAGCCTTCCCGAGGCGCGGACGGCACGCCGGGCAAGTGAGCCCCCGGCCGGCACGCCGGCCGCGGTCCGGTGGCCCAGACCCAGGGGCTCAGTCGCGCTGGGCGGCCGGCTCTCCGGACGGAGCGGACGGCGCGGTCGGGGGGAGGCGGGCCGAGAGGCCGAAGAGAGAGCCGGCCGCGACCACGAGCTCGCCGGCGCAGTGTGCGGCCGTCTCGACCGGAATGTCCAGCCGGCGGAGGGTCCCGCTCAGCAGGTCCTCGATCATGACCAGCTGGACGTTCAGCACGCCCATACCGGCTGAGCCGCCGCGGGAGCGGCCCGCGAGATCCGTCAGCACCTCACGGGCGCTCTTCTGCAGGTCCGCCATGACCTGCCAGCCGCCCGACTGGCGGCCGGAGGACGTCTTCGGCTTCCCGGCGACCGGGGCGCCCATCGCCTGGGGCAGCCGGAGCGAGAGCCCGGAGTGCCACTCCGACAGGGAGCCCGCCATATCGGCCTTCAGTCCCTCGAGGATGACCAGCAGCACGGACGCGCCCATCAGTGAACTGACGGCGGGCGGCGCCGTGGTGTCCTGGTTCTCCGGATCCTTGTTCTCCGCCTGGGCGGGCATCCCGAGGTACGTGCGGAGGACGACGGGCAGATCCGGCTGCTGGGGCTGCACCGGGCGGCGCCGGACGGGCACGACGAGAGCCCGGACGGGCGCGATCCCGCGGGCGGCCCGCTCTGCCGCTGCCTGGCAGGCGTAATCAGTGGGCACGGGGCACACCACTCCTCTCCGCTGACTCCGTGTCGGCGGTGGCATCAGTACATGATCGGGGTCGAACGTACCCCCACCCGCGAGGTTAAGGGAAACGTTCTGCCGAGTACGGGTCCGGATACGGCGGCCCGGCTCCCCGCCGGGAGCCGGGCCGCGGCGTCTCACTGCCGGCGCTGCCCCGGGGAGCGCCGGCGGGCTGTCATGAAGGCGACACCCGGAGCCAGGCCGTCGCGTCCCGCGGCAGCCGGCCGGCCTCGAGGGGCGCGCTGCTCAGCAGGACTTCGCCGGTCGGCAGCTCGGCCGGCTCCGTCCCGAAGTTCGCGACGCAGTGCCACGGGCCGGAGCGCCGGAAGTGGAGGACGTCCGTGCCGGACGGGAGCCACTCGAAGGCCCCGTCGGTGTTCAGCACCGCTCGCAACCGGTTGGCCCGGCGGTACATGTTCAGGGTCGAGTCCGGGTCGTCGGCCTGGGCCGACACGGCGTAGTCCGCGAACCACTCGGGCTGGGGCGGGCGCGCCGGCCCGGGGCCGAAGCCGAGAGACGGACCGCCGGCCGACCACGGGAGCGGCACCCGGCACCCGTCGCGGCCCTTCTCGCGGCCGCCCGACCGGGTCGCTATCGGGTCCTCCAGCACGTCCGGCGCCAGGTCACCGACCTCGTGGAGCCCCAGCTCGTCGCCCTGGTAGAGGTACGCCGAGCCGGGCAGTGCCAGGGACACCAGGGCCGCGGCCCGGGCGCGGCGCTCGCCGAGCGCACGGTCGAGGGGCGGCGCCGCGCCGTCCGACAGCAGCCAGTCCTTGGCCACCTCCACCGGCGTACGGTCCGGGTCGCGTGGCAGCCCGTAGCGGGTGGCGACCCGGGCCGAGTCGTGGCAGCCCAGGAGCCAGGTGGTGGTCGAGCCGCTCTCCGCCGTCTGGGCCAGCCCCGAGTCGATGGCCCGGCGGAAGTCCGCCGAGCACCAGCCGGCGTCCTGCATCTCGAAGTTGAACGCCTGGCCGAGGCCCTTGGCCGAGGCGTAGCGGGCGCGCCGCGACGGGTGGACGCACGCCTCGGCGACGGCGAACCGCGGCGGCTCGTACTCGTCGAACACCCGGCGCCACTCGGCGTAGATCTCGTGCACCGCGTCGCGGTCCCACAGCGGGTGCGAGCCGTCCGGCCGGTCGGTCACCGCGACCTCCGTCCAGGGGGCGAACGGCTCGGAGAGATCTTTGACCAGACCGTGCGCGACGTCGACCCGGAAGCCGTCGACGCCCCGGTCGGACCAGAAGCGCAGGGTACGGAGAAAGTCCTCGCGCACCTCCTCGTCGTCCCAGTCGAGGTCCGGCTGCTCCTTGGCGAAGTGGTGGAAGTACCACTGCCCGTCGCCGGCCGGCTCCCAGGCCGGCCCGCCGAAGCCGGACTCCCAGTCGTTCGGCGGCTGCTCACCCCGGGGGCCGAGGCCGTCGCGGAAGATGTAGCGCCGCCGCGCGCGCGAGCCCCGCCCCGCGGCGAGGGCCTCCCGGAACCACTCGTGCCGGTCCGACGTGTGGTTCGGCACGATGTCCACGATGACCTTGATGCCGGCCTCGTGCAG
>DOWQ01000332.1:3965-5702 GCA_003519485.1 Streptomyces sp.
GGTGGGAGACGTGTCGAGCATGCGGAACTCCTGGAGCTGTCGGAATTTCGAGGCGGTTCGCGGCAAGAAGGTCATGCGGTACGGAGAGCGGGTGTCGGCCCCGCGCGGGGCCGGCCGGCTATTTGATGGCGCCGCGGGTGACGCCCGACATGACCCAGCGCTGGGCGACCAGATAGGCGAGGAGCGCGGGGGCCATGGCCATCAGGTACGAGGCGAAGGCGACGTTGTAGTTCGACGCGAACTGCAGCTGGAAGATGTTCTGCACCACCGGGATCGTCTGCAGCGACGGGTCGGCGATGATCAGCGACGGCATCATGAAGTCGTTCCACGACATGAGGAACGCGAAGATTCCGACGGTGGCGTTCATCGGGGCCAGCAGCGGGAAGATCATCTTCCAGAACGTCTGCCAGGTCGAGCACCCGTCGACGCGTGCGCTCTCCTCCAGCTCGTACGGGATCGAGCGCAGGAAGGCGGTGTAGAGCAGGATGTTGAACGACATGCCGAACAGGATGTGCAGCACGGCGACGCCGAGGGGGTTGTCCAGGCCCACTTCCGAGGTCAGCTTCACCTGTGCCAGCGCCACCACCGGGAACGGGATGAACATCGCGGCCAGCAGATAGAAGTAGGACCACTTGAACAGTTGGTGATGCCAGTTCCGGGCGATCGCGTAGGACGCCAGTGAGCACAGCACCAGCTGGCCGGCCACCGAGACGACGGTGATGCCCAGCGAGATGGCGAAGGCCTTCGGGAAGTTCGTCAGCTCCCAGGCGGCCGCGAAGTTGCCGAGCTCGATCGGCGACGGGAGGGAGAAACCGGTCCCGGAGGCCGCTTGCCGGCCGGTCTTCAGCGACATGACGACCGCGAAGTAGAGCGGGACGAGGATCACCAGGGAGCCGAGGGCGAGCAGGCCGGTCTGCAGCCAGTTGACCCGGTACTCCCCCTTCGAGGCCTTGACGTCCTCGGCCGCGCCGCCGGCAGGCGCCATGGGATCGATGGCTGTCATGACACTTTCACCTCTCGCTTGCGCACAAGGAACAGCTGGAGCAGGGAGACCGCGACGGTGACGACGAAGAAGACCACCGCGTTGGCCATCTGGAAGGCGTACTCCCCGCCGGCGAAACCGGTGAAGATCGTCATGGCGACGCTCATGGTGGAGGTGCCGGGCCCACCGTTGGTGAGGCCGACGATGATGTCGTAGGCGTTGAGGAAACCCTTGAAGCCCAGGATGGTGTTGATGGTGACGTAGCCGATGAGAAGCGGGAATGTGACGCTGCGGAAGCGGCGCCAGGCGCTGGCGCCGTCGAGCTGGGCCGCCTCGTAGACCTCCGTGGGGATGGCCAGCAGTCCGGCCAGGTAGATGATCACGGCCATCGGTGTCGCCTGCCATGCCGTCACGATGACGATGGCGAGCCAGGCCCAGCTCTCGCTGGCCAGCATGCTCGTCTCGCCGGCCGTCCAGCCGATCTGGGCGGCGAGCGCCGGGACTGCGTGCGAGAAGAGGTAGTTGAAGACGTAGGCGATGACGATGCCGGAGATCACCATCGGGATGACGTAGATCCCGCGCAGTCCCCGCTTCCACTTGATCCGGCCGTTCAGGCCGAGGGCCAGCAGCAGCGCGAGGACGTTGACCACGACCGTCGTCACCACCGCGAACCACATCGTGAAGGCGTAGGACTCCAGGATCCGCGGGTCGCTGAACATCGACGTGTAGTTCCGCAGGCCGACGAACTTCCAGTC
>DOWQ01000332.1:5774-8191 GCA_003519485.1 Streptomyces sp.
GTGCGCTCATGGTCGGCTCCTTCCGGGTCACCACGTCAGAGGTTCCGCTGGGCGTACCGGGCCCAGTCGTTGTCGAGCCTGGTCAGGAACGCCCCGGCATTCCGGCTGAGGACGAGCTCCTGGAGGTAGTTCCCGATCGGGATGGCGGTCGGGAGGTAGGTCCCGGCCCCTTGGTAGAACCGGGCCGCGTCCACGTAGGGCTGGAGGCCGGCGACCCGCTGGTCGGACACCGCGGGGGCGTTCTTCGTGCTGGACCAGGTGAGGTTCTCGGCGTTGTAGGTGTCCATCACCGCCGGTTTCATGATGTGCCGGAGGAAGACCTCGGCCGCGTCCCGCTTCGAGGAGGCGTTCGGGATCCAGAGGGCCAGGTCGAGGTTCACCCGGACCTTGGTGTCCGCCGGGTCCTCGGTCGCCGGCAGGGCGAAGGACCCCAGCCGCAGCTTCGGATCGATCTTCGCGATCTCGCCGACGGCCCACGGCCCCTGGAGGTACATGGCCGTCCTGCCCTTGGCGAACGCGGCGTTGCCGTCGGCGTAGCTCTGGCTGGGGGCGTCGCGGTTGGTGTGGTCGAGCAGCTCGATCATCTTCTCGGCCGCGTCCCTGAACTCCCGGCTGAAGGAGACCTTCGCCCGGGGACCGGCGTCCGGCCCGAGCGCCTTGAGCCGGTCGTAGAAGTCCGCGACGTCCAGGGCGCTGCCGGACACGTAGTCGAAGAGGCCCTGGGAGAGTGTCCAGGTCTCCTTGTACGTCTGCCGGATGGGCACGATGTCCCTGGCCCTGAAGGCGCGGCAGGCCTTCAGCAGTTCGCTCCAGGTCGTGGGGACGGCGACCCCGGCCTCGTCGAAGAGGTCCTTGTTGTAGATGACGCCGGAGGCCGCGATGGCGTACGGCAGCACGCTGGTCTGCGAGCGGTACTGCGCGTACTGCGCCACCAGATCCTGGACGTTGTCGTCGATGCGCCCCGCCTCGGGGAGGCCGCCGAGGTCCGCCAGCTCGCCCTTGGCGACGAAGTTCGAGGACTCGAGGTTGTAGTTGTAGCAGGCCAGATCGGGCGGTGTGCCCCGGACGAACTGCGGGACGAGCGGTGTGGGCGTGGAGTCGTGGATGACGCGGATCTCGGACTGCGAGGCGTTGAAGTCGTCGACCAGCCCGCGGAAGTAGCCGATCACCTCGGGCTTGTTCTGCAGGAAGCGGATCGTGGTCCTGCCGCCTCCCGAGGACCCGCATCCGGTGAGCCAGCTGCTTCCCGCGGCGGCACCGGCGAGGGCCCCCGCCCGGAGGAGGCTCCGGCGGGAAAGGTCGTGCTGCGACTGCGTCGTCGAGCGCATGGGCGTTCTCCTCAGGCCGAGGCTTCGGGGCCGGCTTCCGGCGCCGCCCGGTGTTCCAGCCAGGCGGTCGTGTCCGGCGGGAGCAGGGCGCCGTCGAGCGGTCCGCTGGTGAGGACGGGGCGTCCCGGCGGCAGGGGCACCGGGGACGTGCCGAAGTTGGTGACGCACGTCCAGCCGCCGGGGCGGCTGAAGTGCAGAACGCCGGGTCCGCCGTCGCTCCAGGTCAGCTCCTCGGCCGTCAGCAGGCGCCGCCGCTCGGCGAGTGCGCGCCGGTAGAACGCCAGCGTCGAGGCGGGGTCGGCCGACTGGGCCTCGGCGGAGTGCTCGGCGAACCACGGCGGCTGGGGCAGGTGCGCCCGGCCGTCGCCGAAGCCGAACGAGGCGCCGTCCGTCGTCCACGGCAGCGGGACCCGGCAGCCGTCCCTGCCCCGTTCCGTGCCCATCGAGCGCTTCCAGGTCGGGTCCTGCAGAGCCTCCTCGGGCAGATCGGCCACCTCGAAGAGCCCCAGCTCCTCTCCCTGGTAGAGATACGTCGAGCCGGGCAGGGCGAGCGCGAGCAGCGTCGCCGCCCGGGCGCGCCGGAGCCCCTGTTCCCGGTCGGGCCGCGGGTCGGTTCCGCTGCCGAGCAGCCAGCCGCGCAGGTCCGTGCCGTTCGGCAGCCCGTACCGCGTCGCGTGCCGTACGACGTCGTGGTTGGAGAAGACCCAGGTGGAGGAGGCGCCGGAGGCCCGGGCGAGGGCGAGGTTCTCCTCGATGACCCGGCGGAAACCGGCGGCGTCCCACGGCGCGAGCAGCAGGTCGAAGTTGAACGCCTGGCCGAGCCCCTCGGCGGAGGCGTACCGGGACCTGCGGTGGGCGGGGACCCAGGCCTCGGCGACCGCGGTGCGGGGAGCGAGGAGCCACCGTGTCCCACCCTCCCGAGCAACCCCCTGACAGCACGGCACTGAAGATCGAGTACCGCTCCATCGAATTCGTCCCCTTGGAGGAGCGGCGCGGGAAGACCTGGAGGCCGTGCTACTTCGAAGAGCCGCTCGACATCGACGTGCGGGTGACCCGCGTCGGCCGCTCCTCCATCAGCTACGCGTTCCG
>DOWQ01000329.1 GCA_003519485.1 Streptomyces sp.
GGCGGCAGCAGCGAGCGCAGCGCACCGGCCAGGTCCTCGGCCTCCCGGCCGGTGGCGGTGACGGCCAGCACCGGCCGGGAGGCCGAGCGGGCCAGGGCCGCCACGGTGAGCGGGCGCGCGGCCGGCGGCCCGACGAGGTCGAGATGCGGGCGGTGGCCGTCCGAGGCGGCCTTCACCGCTTCGGCGAGCGCGGGATCGCGTACGACGGCGTCGAGCAGACCGTGCAGGCTCATGAAAGCTTTTCCGTCCCGGGGGGAATGGGCAACGCGAACAGCCCGACACGTCGTCGCCTCCGGCGCGGGGGCGGCTGAACGGGCCGGGTATACCCCTCAGCGTACGTCGCCCCGCCGACACTCGCCGCCGCCCGCCGCCCGGGCCCGGCGGGGGCACGACTCGACAACCGCGACACGTGGCGCCATAATGGCGCCATGAAGCGCATCAATCTGCGGGACGTTCCCGACGAGACGTACAAGCGGCTCGTCGACTGCGCGGAGGCGAATCGGCAATCGCTCAACGCCTTCGTCGTCGACCGGCTGGAAGAGGTTACCAAGACCGCGAACCTCACGGCCTATCTCGCCCTCTACGAGCCGCCGGCAGGCACGGGCATCAGCGTCGAGGACGCGGTTGCCGCCCTGCATGCCGGGCGGCGGGAGGAGGAATGAGCCTCGCCATTGTCGACGCCTCCGTGCTCGCCTCGTTCTACGCGGCGGACGACCCCCGTCACGCGAAGATCGTCTCTCGTCTCGCGTCAGGGGACGCGCTGTACGCTCCCGCACATCTCGATGTGGAGGTGGCGTCGGCGCTGCGCGGCATGGCACGCAAGGACCCGGCGCTGGAAGCAGCCGCGCCCAGGGCCCTGCGGCACCTCGCCGCCCTTCCGGTCCGCCGCGTGCCGGTGGCTCCGCTGCTCGACCGGATGTGGCAGCTGCGCGGCAACATCACCCCGTACGACGCCGCCTACGTGGCCCTCGCCGAACAGCTGGGGGGCACGCTGATCACCTGCGACGCGAAGCTCGCCGGTGCGGGCGGGACGCACTGCGCCTTCGACGTGATCATCTGAGGCATGCCGTACGGCCCCGGGTGCGCCGTGTCGCGGCGCGCCCGGGGCCGTCCCCCCGTCCCGGTAGCCGTGCGGCTTCTCCGTGGCGATGGCGTTCAGGACGTTCATCCGGCCCGCCCGGAACGCCGGGACGAGAGCCGCGATCAGGCCCACGACCGCCGAGCCCAGGAAGACCGTGATGATCGTCGGCCACGGGATCTCCAGCACCCCGAGACCCTCCAGGGCCAGCAGCTGCTGCGCCGCCGCTCCCCAGCCCATGCCCAGCCCGAGCCCGAGCGCCGCGCCGAAGAGGGCGATGACCACCGACTCCAGACGGATCATGCGGCGCAGCTGCCGGCGCGACAGGCCGATCGCCCGCAGCAGGCCGATCTCCCTGGTCCGCTCCACCACCGACAGGGCGAGGGTGTTCACCACCCCGAGGACCGCCACGATGATCGCCAGGGCCAGCAGGCCGTAGACCATGTTGAGGAGCTGGCCGACCTGGTCCTGCAGGGTCTGCTTGTAGTCGGCCTGGTCGCGCACCTTGTACTGCGGGTAGTCCTTGAGCTCGGCCTTCAGCGCGGTGTAGGCGGCCTTCGCCTCGCCCTCCTCCGCCTTGGCGAACATGACGACGTTCAGCGGGACCCGGTCGGCGGGGAGATACCCCTCGACCGTGCTGATGTTGACGTACATGGCGCCCTTGTCGACCGACGTGTCGTCCGAGGTGATCGCGGCGACCTCCAGCTCGGCGGACTTCCCGCCGGCGAAGGCCGCGGACAGCTTGTCGCCGACCTCGATCCCGTGGTCCTTCGCGTAGGCGTCGCCGACGGACATGGCGTCCTTGCCGTACGCCGCGGACAGCTCACCCGAAACGGTCTCCCGGCGCAGGTCCTCGGTGTACGTCGGGTCGGCGGCGGTCAGCGAGGTCTTCAACGCGTCGCCGTCCGGAGCGGTCAGCGTCGCGTTGACGGCCTTGTAGTCGGTGACGTGCTCAAGCCCCGGGGCGGCCCTGATCGCCTTCGCCGCGTCCGCGCTCAGCGGCTGCCCCGTGTCCGACTGGATGATGAAGTCCGCGCCGACCGACTTGTCGAGCTGGTCGGTGGCGGAGGCGACCATCGAGGAGCCGACGACCGAGAGGCAGGCGACCAGCGCGAGGCCGATCATCAGCGCGGCGGCCGTGGCCCCCGTACGGCGCGGGTTGCGCAGCGCGTTGCGCTCGGCCATCCGCCCGACCGGACCGAACAGCCGCAGCACGACCGCGCTGATCACCCGGACCACGACGCCGGCCAGCAGCGGGCCGATGATCACGAAGCCGACGAGGGTGAGCACGACACCCAGGCCGAGGAACAGCGAGCCGTCGGCCGCCTTCTCGGTCCCGGTGGCGGCGAACAGCGCCGCCGTCCCGGCACCGGTCAGCAGCAGGCCGATGGCGGCCCGTACCCGCCCGGCCCTGCCGTCGGCCGGGGTCCCGGCGTCGCGCAGGGCGGCCATCGGCGAGACCCTGGCGGCCCGGCGCGCCGGGAGGTAGGCGGCGATGACGGTGACGACGACGCCGAGGACGAAGCCGATTAACGGCGTCGACACCTTGATGGTCAGCTCGGAGGTGTCGAGGTTCATCCCCATCGTGCCCATGAGCTCCATCAGGCCCACCGCGAGCCCGACTCCGGCACCGATGCCGAGCACCGAGCCGACGACGCCCAGCAGCAGCGCCTCGACGAGCACCGAGCGGTTGATCTGCTTGCGGCTGGAGCCGATCGCCCGCATCAGGCCGATCTCGCGGGTGCGCTGGGCCACCAGCATGGAGAAGGTGTTGACGATTAGGAAGATCCCGACGAGCACGGAGATCCCGGCGAAGCCGAGCAGCGCGTACTTCAGGACGTCGAGGAAGCCGCCGATCTCCTCAGCCGCGGACTCGGACGACTCGGACTTCGTCCGCACCTCGAAGCCGCTGCCGAGTTCGGCGGTGACCGCCTGCTTCAGCTGCTTCTCGGTCACGCCGGCCTCGGCGGTCAGCATGACGGAGCTGAGCGCGTCGGTGGAGCCGAGAAGCCGCTCCTGCGCCGTGTCGTGCTCGAAGAAGACGAGGGCGGCGCCCGGGTTGGTGGTGGTGAACTTCGCGATGCCGCTGATCTCCGCCTCGGTGGTGCCCCTGAACGAGATGACCTTCAGCGAGTCACCGAGCGCCAGCTTCTGCTTGTCGGCGGTGTCCGCGTCCACCACGATCTCGGTCGGACCGCGCGGGGCGTGGCCCGAGACCGGCTCCATCTGGTCCTTCTCCTCGGCGCCCCAGTCGCCGGCGATCGTGGGTGCTCCGGTGGTCGGGCTGATGTTGTCGCCCTCGGCGTCGACGAGCGTGACGTTCTGGTCGTAGACGTCGCCGACGACGGACTCCGCGCCCGCGACCCGCTCCAGCCGGCCGACCGTGGACTCCGGCACGGTGCGCGCCTTGCCCGTCTCCTGGGCGTCCTTCTCCTCCTTCGGCTGGACGGTGACGTCCGCGGCCGTGGAGGCGAACAGCTTGTCGAAGGTGGTGTTCATCGTGTCGGTGAAGACGAGCGTGCCGCAGACGAACGCCACCGACAGCATCACCGCGACGGCGGACAGCGCCATCCGCCCCTTGTGGGCGAGGAAGTTGCGCAGTGAGGTCTTGAGGACGGTCACGACGCCCGCCCGTGGTCCGCGAGGGCGGGGGCGCGGAGCTCGTCACCCGAGAGGGCGAGCATCCGCTCCAGGACCGACTCCGCGGTCGGGTCCGCCATGTCGTCGACGACACGGCCGTCGGCAAGGAAGACGACCCGGTCCGCGTACGCCGCGGCGACCGGGTCGTGGGTGACCATCACGATCGTCTGGCCCAACTCGTCCACCGAGCGGCGCAGGAAGCCCAGCACCTCGGCGCCGGCCCGCGAGTCCAGGTTCCCGGTCGGCTCGTCACCGAAGATGATCTCCGGCCGGGCGGCGAGGGCCCGCGCCACTGCGACCCGCTGCTGCTGGCCGCCGGACAGCTCGGTGGGCCGGTGCCTCAGCCGGTCGGCGAGGCCGACGGTCTGCACCACCCGGTCCAGCCAGGCGCGGTCGGGCTTCCGGCCGGCTATGTCCATCGGAAGGGTGATGTTCTCCAGCGCGTTCAGCGTCGGCAGCAGGTTGAACGCCTGGAAGATGAAACCGACCCGGTCCCGGCGCAGCCGCGTGAGCTGCTTGTCCTTGAGCCCGGTGATCTCGGTCTCGTCGAGGTAGATCTTGCCGGAGGTGACCGTGTCGAGCCCGGCCAGACAGTGCATCAGCGTCGACTTGCCGGAGCCGGACGGACCCATGATCGCGGTGAAGCGCCCCCGGGCCATGTCCACATCGACACCGTCGAGCGCGACCACCCGGGTCTCCCCCGAGCCGTACGCCTTGACCACTTTCCGCCCCCGCGCGGCGACGGCCGTACGTCCTCCACTGCCCCCGGTCCTGGGAATCGATACAGCCGTTGTCACGGTA
>DOWQ01000330.1 GCA_003519485.1 Streptomyces sp.
GCGAGAGGGCGGCCCGTGCCGCACCGGGTCCCCTACTCTTGTGCGATTACGTCCGCCTCATCAGGGTGGCGTAGGGTGGCGAAGCCACCAACTGCCCGTATCAGTACGTGCGTTGACGGTTAGCCTGCGGTGTCCGCGCACGGCTGATCGAGAGGATTCCTATGCCTGCACCTCCCGCATACGCCGCTCGCCAGGAAACCGGCCCTGCCTCCACGGTGGCCCGCTCCGGGAAACACGGCAGCCCGCCTCCTCATGAGGCGGCCGCCGACTCGGCACTCCGTTCCCGAATGCTCCGGCTGACCGCGCTCCCCGCTCTGGTCGTGACCGTGATCTCGGCCGCCGCCACGGTGTTCGTCATCCTGCGCCCCGACGGCAGTGGTGACGCCGCCGCCTGGAGCGTCCTGGTCGGCGCCGCCGTGCTCGGTTGCGGCATCGCCGCCGCCGCGGCGGTCGCCGGTGACGGACAGGCCCGCAGTACCGCCCGGCGGTACGCCGCGCTGCGCCGGTCCGGCGCCCGCGCCGAGTCCGAACTCCAGGAGCTCGTGCAGCGCCTGGCCTCGGGCGAGCGGATCCAGCCGTACCAGCCCTCGGCCGTGCCGCGGCCCACGGGTGACGCGCTGGACCTGCTGGCGCACGAGTTCACCCGGGCCCAGCGGACGGCCGAGGCCGCCGTGGTGGAGGCCGCGCACGTGGTGCGCGGCGACTCCGGCAGCGAGGAGAAGGTCGAGGTCTTCGTGAACCTCGCCCGCCGCCTGCAGTCCCTCGTCCACCGCGAGATCGAGCTCCTCGACGAGCTGGAGAACGAGGTCGAGGACCCGGACCTGCTCAAGGGTCTCTTCCACGTCGACCACCTGGCGACCCGCATCCGCCGCCACGCCGAGAACCTCGCCGTGCTCGGCGGCGCCATCTCCCGGCGTCAGTGGAGCCGTCCGGTGAGCCTTACCGAGGTGCTGCGCTCCTCGATCGCGGAGGTCGAGCAGTACTCCCGGGTCAAGCTGGTGCCGCCGATCGACGGCACGCTCCGCGGCCACGCCGTCGCGGACGTCATCCACCTGCTCGCCGAACTCGTCGAGAACGCCACGGTCTTCTCCGCGCCGCACACCCAGGTGCTGCTGCGCGCCCAGCGGGTGGCCGCCGGGCTGGCCGTCGAGGTCGACGACCGCGGGCTCGGCATGCCGCGCGGCGAGCAGGAGCGGATGAACGCGCTGCTCGCCGACCCGGACCGGATCGACGTCAGCGAGCTGCTCCGGGACGGCCGGATCGGGCTGTTCGTGGTGTCCGCCCTGGCCCGCCGGCACGGCATCGCCGTGCAGCTGCAGAACAACATCTACGGCGGTGTCCAGGCCGTGCTCGTGCTGCCGCTCGCGCTCCTCGGCAACACCGATCCGGATCAGGCCGCGTCGCCCGGCGCCGCCCAGATCCCCGCTCCGCGTTCGCCGGCGGCCATGCCGGTCACCCAGCACGCCCAGGTCAGGGGCCCCGGCCCCATGCCCGAACCGGCGGCCGTACCCGTAGCCGGACCCGCGGCGTCGTCCGCGGTACCGGACCGGCACCCGGTCGCCCCGCAGCACACCCGCGCCCCGGAGGAACCCGAGCGGATGGCAGCAGGAGCCGTGGAACCGAATCCGACCGCGCCCGCCGCGGCCGCCCCGGCCGCATCGCATCCCGACGACGCCTCGGGGGACCGGCCGGAGCTGCCGCACCGGCGCCGTCAGGAGCATCTCGCCCCGGAGCTCCGGGACCTGCCGGCCGCGCCGCGGGCCTCGGCGGGCGATGGGAAGGAACCCGCGCACAACCCCGAGCTGATGGCCTCGTTCCAGCGTGGTTTCAGTCTCGCGGACGGTCCCGACGCGCCTGACGAGTCCAGCCCGGACAGCACCCACTGACCTCCCCTCCGACCCCCTAGGAGAAGAACGCTTCCATGGTGAGCGACATGCGCACCGGCCAGACCAACGATCTGTCCTGGCTGCTGACCGGCCTCGTCCAGCGCGTGCCCCATACCCGCAGCGCGCTGCTGCTGTCATCCGACGGCCTGGTCAAGGCCGTCGACGGCCTCGACACCGACAGCGCGGACCATATGGCCGCACTGGCGTCAGGCCTCTACTCCCTCGCCCGCAGCGCCGGCATGCGGTTCGACAACGGCGGTGACGTCCGGCAGGTGGTGGTGGAACTCGACGCCTCGCTGCTGTTCGTCTCGGCCGCCGGCTCCGGCGCCTGCCTGGCCGTGATGGCCGCGCGCGAGGCCGACGCCGCCGTGCTGGGCTACGAGATGGCCATGCTCGTGAAGAGCGTCCGCCCGTACCTCGCGACGCCCGCCCGCCGGCCGGTGGGCACGCCCCACGACGGTCCGGCGCAGCCCGGTTCGGGGCGCTGAGAATGGCCGACGCACGGGACGGGATGTGGCTCGACGACCAAGCCGGCCGGCTGGTCCGTCCGTACACGGTCAGCAATGGGCGCACCCGTCCCTCGGCGCACTTCGACCTGCTGACGATGGTGATGGCCACCGGCAGCGAACCCCGCAACTATCTCGGTCCCGACCACGCCCAGGTGCTGGAACTCTGCGACGGCCCGATGTCGGTGGCGGAGCTCTCGGCCCATGTCCGGCTTCCCGCGGTCGTCACCAAGGTCCTGCTCTCGGACCTCGTCGACTGCGGGGCCATCACCACGAAGGCCCCACGCACGGTGGCGGCCGTCCCCAACGACCAAGACCTCCTGGAGGCGGTGCTGCATGGTCTCCGCAAACGACTCTGACCCCTTCCCGACCGCTCTGAAGATCCTGGTCGCAGGTGGCTTCGGAGTCGGCAAGACGACCTTCGTCGGCGCGGTCAGCGAGATCGACCCGCTGAGCACGGAGGAGCTCCTCACCTCGGTCAGCTCACGGACCGACAGCCTCGACGGGGTCGAGCACAAGTCCACCACCACCGTGGCGATGGACTTCGGCCGGATCACCCTGGACCCGGAGCATGTGCTGTACCTGTTCGGCACGCCCGGCCAGGAGCGGTTCTGGTTCATGTGGGACGAGCTGTCCAACGGCGCGCTGGGCGCGGTCGTGCTGGCAGACACCCGCCGGCTGGACCAGTGCTTCGCCGCGGTGGACTTCTTCGAGCGCCGCGGCATCAGCTTCATCGTGGCGGTCAACGTCTTCGACAACTCGTACCGCTACAGCGAGGAAGAGGTCCGTGCGGCCGTCGACCTCCGGCCCGAGGTGCCGGTCGTCCTGTGCGACGCCCGGCAGTGCAACTCCGGTACCAAGGTGCTCGTCTCGCTCATCCAGCATCTGATCTCCACCGTCGCGGCGCCGTCGGTGGCGGCCGATGCGCTGCGCTGAACCCCCGTAAGCCTTACCCGATCCGCCGCGAACGGAGCCCCATGTCCATACCGACGCCCTACACCCAGTTCGACCCGACCAGCCATCTGCTGCTCACTCCCCAGGACGGCGAGGCACCCGCGCGCGTCGCCCGGCTGGCCGAACTCGGAATCGGCGAAGCGCCCGTGCCGGAGTTCGACGACTTCGCCCGGGAGCTGGCCAGGATCACCGGCGCGCCGTACGCGATGGTCAACTTCATCGACGAGAACCGCCAGTACTTCGCGGGCCTGTACAGCCCCGACAGCGGCCAGTCGGGCGTAGAGCTCGGCCCGTCGCCGCAGACCGCCCAGCCCGGCCGCGTGATGGCGCGCGACCACGGCTACTGCCCGCACGTCGTCGTGCGGCGCAAGGCGCTGGTGCTGGAGGACGTCTGCGACTACCCGCGCTTCGCGGGGAACCCGGTCGTCGACGAGATCGGCATCCGGTCGTATCTCGGTGCTCCGCTGATCGACCGCACCGGCATGGCGCTCGGCACGGTCTGCGTGGTGGCCCAGGAGCCGCGGCCGTGGGGCCGCCAGGGCCTGGAGACCATCAAGACGATGGCCGCCGACCTGGTCGACCGGATCCACCAGCGGGAGGCTGAGCGCCGCGCCTGAGTCCGGCCGGGCGAACCGCCCGCCGGAGCTGCGTGCGAGGGGATCCACGGGCACCCGATGTGCCCGTGGATCCTTTTCTTCACACCTTTTCGGTCTCCATGCGGACGAGCGAGGAGAGTTTGTCCGACCACGAGCCCTTGGCCCGGCCCAGTGCCAGTTCGCCGAGGCGCAGCAGCTGGATGTCGGAGGTGCCTGCCGGGGCGAAGATGTGGAAAGCGTCCCGCAGGTAGCGCTCGATGGGGCGGTCGGTGAAGAGCCCGCTGGCTGCGTGGATCTCCATGGCGTTGCGTGCGGAATCGAGCGCGTACTCGACGTTCAGCAGCTTGGCGTTCATCAGTTCGGCGTCGCAGGGCAGCCCGCGGTCCAGGAGATGGACGGCGTGGTACGCGGCCAGCCGCGCCGTCATCAGCCGGGACTGGATCTGGCCCAGCTTGAGCTTGATGGAGCCGATGTCGCCGAGGGGCTTGCCGTAGCGCTCGCGCTCGGTGCAGAAGGCCGTGGTCTCGTCCAGGATGGCCTGGTGGATGCCCAGGGACACCGCGGCGAGGTTGGACCGCCCGTAGAGCACGCTGGAGGAGTACGCGACGGAGAGGCCGTCCCCCTCCTCGCCCAGCCGGTTGGCCGCCGGCACCCGGCAGTCCTTGAAGATCAGCTCTCCGAAGCTGAAGCCGTGCAGGCCCATGGCGGGCTGCTGCTCGCCGAGCGAGAAGCCGGGGGCGTCGGCTTCCACGAGGAAGGCCGTGAGGCCCTTGGAGCCGGGCCCGGTGCGGACCACGACCCCGTGCAGATCGCCGACGTGGCTGTTGCCGACGAAGACCTTGCTTCCGTTGAGGATGTAGTCGTCACCGTCGCGGACGGCCGTGCTCTCCATGCCCAGCACATGACCGCCGGACTGCGGCTCCGTCACGGCGATCGTCGGCAGGCACTCGCCGGAAGCGATCTTCGGAAGCCAGGTCTTGCGCTGGGCGTCGTCGCCGAAGTGGACGATCTTGGCGACGCCGAGCTGAGAGGCCTGCACCATCGCGCCCATGGCCCCGCTGACCCGGGCCAGTTCCTCGATGATGACGGTTTTCGCCAGGTGTCCGGCGCCCATCCCACCGTACACCTCATCGATGGTGACGCCGATCCAGCCCTGCTGGGCTATGAGGCGCGAGATGTCGTGGGAGACGGTACGGGACGCCTCCATCTCGGGTATCCGGGGGCGTACCTCCCGTTCTGCGAACTCGCGTACCCGTTGCCGCAATTGTTGATGGTGGCGGTTGGCGAAATAACGTTCCACTGCCTGCCCCTCATCCGCGTGTCCCCCACGTCGGAGCGTGGGGGCTGACCGTCGGCGACAGCCCCGTCACCAGGTCGGCCGCCTGCAACATCGTCTACAACTCGAGAGGTCCCGCCAAGATCGTTTCGACTCTTTGGCCGAAAGCCCCGGTGTTGTTTTCTGACGACAACCGTGCGATGCGGAACATGAGTTAACCACATGCTCATACGGACCGAAATGCCCCAGTGAGCCACCCTGACAGGTTTAATGATCAACTCCCCCCGGCCACCAGGGACTTACCCGGCGGCCGGAGGGAGCTTTTGTTGGCGATCCGTCAGACTGTTGCCCCGTTGTCACCGGGACGTGGGCCAACTGACTGTTTTTCGCCCTTGGACCGCTTCTTGGCCGAAACTCGACCTGCCTTCGGGTGGGACCCGCCGTCGCCCCGCTCCTCCAACATGATGGACAGCGGAACGGCCGTGAACATCGAGGAATACGTGCCGACCAGGATGCCGATCAGCAGCGCGATCGCGAAGTCGGTCAGCGAGTCCCCACCGAGCAGAGCGAGCGCTGCCAGGATGAAGACCGCGCCCATACCGGTGTTGACGGTACGCGGCACGGTCTGCAGCACGGCCGAATTGGCGACGCTGGGGAACGGTGTGCCGCGGTGCTTGGCCCACAGCTCGCGCACCCGGTCGAACACCACCACCGAGTCGTTCACCGAGTAACCGATGACCGTGAGCAGCGCCGCCAGGAACACCCCGTCGATGGGCTTGCTCATCCAGGCGAAGATGCCGATGAGGATGAGCACATCGTGCGCCATCGCCAGCACGGCCGAGGCGCCGAAGGTCCAGCGGAACCGGATGGCGAGATAGCCGAGCTGGGCCAGCAGCGCCACCCCGAGCGCAATCAGCGCGTTGCGGCGCAGCTCGTCACCGAGGCTCGGGCCGATCAGCTCGTCACGGAGCTTCTTCGCCCCGCCGGACACCTCCCCGATGGCCTCGCCGACCTCGACCTCCTCCTGGTTGCTGAGCTTCTCCGTGCGTACGGAGATGTCGCCCTCGCCGGAGGTCTGGACGACGGCGCGCGGGAACCCGGCGTCGGCCACGGCGTCCCGGGCCGTTTCCGCGTCGATCGGCTTGGTGGTGGAGTACTCGACGAGCCGGCCGCCGGTGAACTCCACCCCGAAGTCCAGCCCGCGGATCAGGATGCCGCTGGTGGCGATCACCAGGGCGAGCGCCGAGATGCCGAGCCAGCGCCGGCGGTGGCGGTGGCGCATCAGGTCGGGGTTGCGCTCGGTGAGCCTGGTACGCAGCCGGCCCAGGGTGGAGATGCCGGTGATGCCGGGGCGGCGGCGCACCCAGCGCCGGTCGCCGAAGGCCTCGGTGAGTGACCGGGCCACGATCAGGGCACTGATCATGGAGGCGAGCACACCGATGGACAGCGTGACACCGAAACCGCGGACGGGTCCGGATGCGAGGAAGAACAACAGCACGGCGGCGAGCAGCGTGGTGACGTTGGAGTCCGCGATCGCGCTGAGCGCGTTCTTGTATCCGGACGTCAGCGCCGACCGGAGACTCTTCTTGCGGCGTGCCGCGTATTCCTCCCTGGCCCGTTCGAAGACAAGGACATTCGCATCGACCGCCATTCCGATCGCCAGCACGAAGCCGGCGAGGCCGGGCAGCGTCAGGGTCGCGTCGATGGCGAGGAGGGCGGCGTACGAGATGAGTCCGTAGCAGGCCAGGGCGACGGCCGCGAGCGCGCCGAAGAGGCGGTAGACGAAGATGATGAACAGCGACGTCAGGGCGATGCCGATGACGGCGGCCTTGGCGCTGGACTCGATGGCCGCGGCACCCAGTGTCGGGCCGACGGTCCGCTGCTCAATGGTCTCGACCGGCACCGGCAGGGCGCCGCCGCTGATGAGCAGGGACAGTTCCTTGGCCTGATCGGTGGTGAAGTTGCCGGTGATCTGGGTGGAGCCACCGGCGATACCGGCCTTGCACTGCACGGACGGGTCGACCTGCGGTGAGGAGATCACCTTGTTGTCGAGCACGATGGCGACCCGGCGCTTGGGGTCACCGGGAGGCGAACAGGCCGCCTCGCCGGTCAGCTTCCGCCATTCCTCGCCCTGGCCGCGCAGGTCGAGGGAGACGAACCAGCCACCGCCGGTCTGCGAGTCGAAGCTGGCCTCGGCCCCTTCGACCTGCGAACCGGTCATCTCGGACGGGCCGATCCGGAGCGGTTGTCCGTCCTCGTCGGGGATGGTCCGCTCGGCGTTCTCCTTCTTCGCCTTCTCCTTGTCCTCCTTCTTCTCACCCTTCTCCTGCTCGGCCGCGGGCGGCCCCGCGGTGATCACCGGGTGGAAGCTCAGCTGCGCGGTGCGGCCGAGCACTTCGCCCGCTTCCCGCGGGTCCTGCACGCCGGGCAGTTCGACGATGATCCGCCGGTCACCGGACCGGGTGATGCTCGGTTCGGTCACGCCGAGGGCGTCGACGCGGCGGCGCAGTACCTCCATGGTCCGGTCGGTGGCCTTGGGTCCGGCCTTGACCTGGGGCGAGTCCTGCGTCTCCAGGACGATCTGGGTGCCGCCACGCAGGTCGAGACCCAGCCGGGGCGACTGGGTGAACGTCAGATAGACGGAAGCGGCTACCACGATGAGGGCGATGAGCGCCCGCACCACATTTCCGCGCGAACGAGTTGCGCGTTTCTTCACAGTGCCTCCAACAGGCACACCGCGGCCTGTGCCGGGCGCGGCGGGTTGCGACGGTGGACGTCAGAAAAGATGCCTGGGGGCTCCCCGGGGACCGGCGGCGAGTGCGGCACGACGCCGGGACCCGCCTTCCGCGGGGTCCGTGCCGTCCCGTGACCATCCCTCAGAGAGCTCCGGGAAGCGGCGGCGCGCGGCCGGGGTTCGCCTCGTGGTGCGGCATGCCGTAAGCGGTGCCCGCGGCGCGGCCGACCGCAGTGCCCCGCTCCGTACGGTGCGGGGGGCGCCGGGACGCCGGCAGGGCCAGGGTGCCCGGATGAGGGGTGTGGTGCTCGGTGCCCGTGCTGGTGGTCGCCCGGCTCGAATACGGCAGGATGCCGGCCGAGGAGGGCCCCTCCATGCCGGGGGCGG
>DOWQ01000781.1 GCA_003519485.1 Streptomyces sp.
CGGGGCCCGGCGCACGGACGGAGCCGGCCGGTGACCGGCCCCGGGCAGCGGCGCTCCGTACCGCGGCCGGGCGGCCCGGACCCGGAGGAGCCGCTCGACCTGGCCGGGATCGGCATCGGGCCGTTCAACCTCTCGCTGGCCGCCCTGGGTGACGGCGTGCCCGGCCTGCGCGCCGCCTTCTTCGAGCAGCGGCCGGCGTTCCGCTGGCATCCCGGGCTGCTGATCGAGGGGGCGACCCTCCAGGTGCCGTTCCTGGCGGATCTGGTCACGCTGGTCGACCCGGCGAGCCCGTGGTCGTTCCTCAGTTATCTGCGCGCCAAGGAACGCCTGTTCCCGTTCTATTTCGCGGAGCGGTTCCACATCCACCGGGCCGAGTACGACGCGTACTGCCGCTGGGCGAGCGAGCGGATTCCCGGACTTCACTTCGGCCACCAGATCGACGTCGTCCGCTGGGATCCCGCCCGCGCGGCCTACGAGGTCGACTACACCCGCCTCGACGAGCACGGCACCGGCCAGGCGGTCGGCCGGGTCTTCGCCCGCAACCTCGCGCTGGGCGTGGGCACCGCCCCGTACGTCCCCGAGCCGCTGCGCGAGCTGGCCGAGGCCCCGACGGTGCCCGTGCTGCACTCCGCCGACTACCTCGGCCACCGGGACCGGCTGCTCGCGGCGGACCATGTCACGGTGCTCGGATCCGGCCAGTCCGGGGCGGAGGTCTTCCTCGACCTGCTCCGGCACCGGCCGGCCGGCCGTGAACGGCTGGCCTGGCTCGCCCGTACCCCCGCCTTCGCCCCGATGGAGTACAGCAAGCTGGGACTGGAGCAGTTCACCCCCGACTACACGCGCTACTTCCACGGCCTCACGGAACCCGCGCGGGACGCGGCCCTGCCCCAGCAGTGGCAGCTGCACAAGGGGATCGACCAGGACACCATCGCCGCCATCCACGACGAGCTCTACCAGCGCTCGCTGCACGGCGGCTGGCCCGACGCCACCCTCACCCCGGGCTCGGCCGTCACCGGCGCCGTGCGCGCGGGCGGCCGGATCGAACTGGAGGTCGAACACGCCCAACAGGGCACCTGGGCCCGGCTCACCACCGACGCGCTCGTGCTCGCCACCGGCTACCGCGAACGCCCGCTCGACGGCCTGCTCGGCCCGCTCGCCCCGCACCTCCGGCGCGACGCCGCCGGCCGCCACCAGGTCGACGAGCACTACCGGCTCGCCCTCGACCCGCACCTCACCGGCGCCGTATTCGTCCAGAACGCCGAACGCCACACCCACGGCGTCGGCGCGCCCGACCTCGGCCTCGCCGCCTGGCGCTCCGCGGTCATCCTCAACACCCTCACCGGCCGCGACGTCCACCCCCTGCCGCGCCGGACCGCTTTCACCTCCTACGGACTGTCGCCGCACAGCGGCAGCACTCCGCACGGCGACACCCCGTACAGCGGCAGCACCCCGCACACCGGCACCCCGTACAGCGGCAGTCCGCACACCGACACCCCGCGGCGCGGCGGCTCTCCGTACACCGGCAGCGCCCCGCCCGGCCCGGGCCTCGCCCTGAACTGCCGCCCCGACCACCGCCCCGCCGACTGACCGGCACCCGCAGCCCGTACCGCCGACCGGCCCCCGCGGCCGCCCTCACCCCCCACCGGCCCCGCCCCGAAACCGGGCGCGGACCGGCACAGCACAGCCGACGGGCAGGCGGCTGACGGACAGAAAGAGAACCGATGAGCATGACGCTCCCGACCCGCGACGCACTGGAGCAGCGCCGGTCGCCCGACCCCTCCGCCGTCGCCGACGCCGTCACCACCGAGAACCTCCTCCGGTGCTGGGTCCGCGAAACCGGCACCCCCCGCCCCGCCGACGGCCTGCTCCGGCTGCGTCTCGCCGCCTCCGGCAGCACCCTCGAGGCGCCCGTCATCCACTGGTCCGCCGCCGGCCAGCACCGCTTCGGGCGCGCCCGGCTCCGTACCGGGACCCGCGCCCCCGCGCCCCTCGTCGCCGCCCTCCTCGGCATCGAGTTCGCCGCCGGCGACCCCGCCTCCGTCA
Source organism: Streptomyces sp. (assembly GCA_003519485.1). Lineage (GTDB taxonomy): Bacteria > Actinomycetota > Actinomycetes > Streptomycetales > Streptomycetaceae > Streptomyces. The sequence continues at coordinate 2,044 of DOWQ01000781.1, forward strand.
CCGACCTCACCAGCCGGGTCACCGACTCCGTACACCGGGTCGAGCAGTTTCTGCGCAGCCGCGGTGAGACCCCCGGCGACCGGGCCGGCACCCCCTTCCTCGCCGCCGAGCAGGCCCTCATCACCGGCCACCCTCTCCACCCCACCCCGAAGAGCCGCGAAGGGCTCACCGACGCCGAGTCCGCCCGCTACTCGCCCGAGATGCGCGGCGCGTTCCCGCTGCACTGGTTCGCCGCCGACCTCTCCCTGCTGCGCGCCGACACCGTCCTCTCCCGCCCCACCGCCCACCTCCTCGCCGAGCTGTCCGGCGGTGGGCTCACGCCGCCGGCCGGCACCGCGCTCGTCCCCGCCCACCCCTGGCAGGCGCAGGACATCACCTCCCGCCCCGCCGTACGGGCCCTGCTGGACGCCGGGCTCCTCCACGACCTCGGCCCGGCGGGCCCCGACTGGTCGCCGACCTCCTCCGTACGGACCCTCTACCGGGCCGACGCGCCGGTCATGCTCAAGCTCTCCCTCGGCCTGCGCATCACCAACTCCCGCCGGGAGAACTTCCGGCAGGAACTGCGCCGCGGCATCGCCGTCCACCGGCTGCTCGCGGCCGGGCTCGGCGACGCCCTGCACGCCGCGCACCCAGGCTTCGGCATCGTCCGCGACCCGGCGTGGATCGCAGTCGACGCACCCGATGGCAGCTCCACCGGCCTCGACGCCGTCATCCGCGACAACCCCTTCCGCGCCGCCGTCCCCCGCCCGGGCCCGGCCGGCGGACCGCGCACCGGCTGCCTCGCCGGGCTCCTCGCCGAACGCCCCGACCTGGCCGACAGCCGCTCCCGGCTCGCCGTGCTGATCCACCGGCTCGCCGACCGCACCGGGCGCCCGGCGGCCGGCGCGGCCCGCGAGTGGTTCGGCCGTTATTTCGACACCGTCGTCGTCCCCGTCCTGTGGCTGTACGCCACCTACGGGCTCGGGCTGGAGGCCCACCAGCAGAACACCCTCGTCACGCTGGACGCCGACGGCCTGCCCACCGGCGGCCACTACCGCGACAACCAGGGCTACTACTTCTCCCCGTCCCGCAGCACGGCCCTGCACCGGTGGGTACCCGGCGCCGGCCAGGACCTCGGTACGTACGTCGACGACGCGGTCATCGACGAGCGCCTCGGCTACTACCTCGGCATCAACAACATCCTCGGCGTCATCGGCGCGCTCGGCTCCCAGGGCCTCGCCGACGAGACCGACCTGTTCGCCGATGCCGACCGCAGATTCGCCGCGCTCGCCGCCGAACACGGCGACCGGCTGCCGCTCGCGGTCATCCTGCGCGAGGCCCCGACGCTGCGCTGCAAGGCCAACCTCCTCACCCGTATCCACCGGATGGACGAGCTGACCGGGCCGCTCGAATCCCAGTCCGTGTACGTCGACATCGCCAACCCCTTCGCCGAGGCCCGCCGGTGACGACCAGCGCCCTCGGCCACCTCACCAGCACCGGCATCCGGCTCCCGGCGGGCCTCTTCACCCTCCGGCCCGCCGACCCGGAGGCCGACACCGGGCTCGTGCACCGCTGGATGAACGACCCGGAGGTCGCGCTCTTCTGGGAGCTGGCGTGCCCGGCCGACCGGATCGCCGGCTATCTGCGGGAACAGCGCGCGAGCCCGCACTCCTCGCCCTGGATCGGCAGTCTGGACGGCGTCCTCATGAGCTACTGGGAGCTCTACCGGGCCGACCTCGACCCGCTCGCCCGGCACTACCGGGCGCGGCCGCACGACGCGGGCATCCACCTGCTGCTCGGGCCGCCCGGCCACCGCGGGCGCGGCATCGGGGCGCAGCTGCTGCGGGCCGTGTCCGACTGGCAGCTCGACGCCGACCGGCTCGCGGAACGGGTGGTGGCCGAGCCGGACGTCCGCAACACCCGTTCCGTACGGGCCTTCGAGCGCGCGGGCTTCCGAATCGCCCGGGAGGTCGACCTGCCCGGCAAGCGGGCCGCGCTGATGATCCGGGAGCGGCAGGGCGGCCCGTCGGGGTGGCCGGGCGGGGAAGCGGCCTGACGGTGGAGGGGTGGTCGGCGCCGCGGACTGAGGAGGTTCGGTCCCGTACCGGGGACGGCCGAACCGGACCGATATAGTCCGGTTCGGCCGGGCCGGCCGTCCCGCGCACCGCTCATCAGAGCGACCCCGCGCACTTTCCACCACTTGTCAATAACCCTTTACGTAAAGGTTGTTGAGTAGTCATGCCCAGCCAATTATCTACCGGTCGGTAAGTCATAGGCTCGAACCATGCGCCGAGCGAAAATCGTCTGCACCCTGGGTCCCGCCACCGACTCGTACGACCGGATCAAATCGCTGGTCGACGCGGGGATGGACGTGGCCCGCTTCAATCTCAGCCACGGCAGCTACGCAGAGCACGAGGCCCGCTACCACCAGGTGCGGAAGGCGTCCGACGAGACCGGCCGCAGTATCGGGGTCCTCGCCGACCTTCAAGGTCCTAAGATCCGCCTCGGCCGTTTCCGCGAAGGGCCGGTACTCCTTGAACGCGGCGACGAGTTCACGATCACCGTCGAACCGGTCGAAGGCGACCGCCACGCCTGCGGCACCACCTACCCGGGACTGGCCGCCGACGTCAGCCGCGGGGAGCGCATCCTCGTCGACGACGGCCGCGTCACCCTCGAGGTCACCTCGGTCGACGGGCCCCGGGTCTGCACGATCGTCATCGAGGGCGGCCTGGTCTCCGACCACAAGGGACTGAACCTCCCCGGCGTCGCCGTCTCCGTCCCCGCCCTCTCCGGGAAGGACATCGACGACCTGCGCTGGGCGCTCCGCACCGGCGCCGACATCATCGCGCTGTCCTTCGTCCGCAGCGGCCGTGACATCGAGGACGTCCACCGCGTCATGGACGAGGAGGGCCACCGGCTCCCCGTCATCGCCAAGATCGAGAAGCCGCAGGCGGTGGAGAACCTCGAGGGCATCGTCGCCGCCTTCGACGGCATCATGGTCGCCCGCGGCGACCTGGGCGTCGAAATGCCCCTGGAGCGGGTGCCGATCGTCCAGAAGCGCGCGATCAAGCTGGCCAAGCGGAACGCCAAGCCCGTCATCGTCGCCACCCAGATGCTCGACTCGATGATCGACGCCTCCCGGCCCACCCGCGCCGAGGCGTCCGACGTCGCCAACGCCGTGATGGACGGCACGGACGCGGTGATGCTCTCCGGCGAGACCAGCGTCGGCAAGTATCCGTTCCAGACGGTCAGGACCATGGCCCGGATCGTCGCAGCCGCCGAGGAGGACCTCCTCGCCAAGGGACTCCCGCCGCTCACCGAGCGCAGCAAGCCCCGCACTCAGGGCGGCTCCGTCGCCCGCGCCGCCGCCGAGATCGGCGACTTCCTCGATGCCAAGTACCTGGTGGCCTGCACCCAGTCCGGCGACACCGTCCGCCGGCTGTCCCGCTACCGCTCGCCGATCCCGCTGCTGGCCTTCACCCCCGAGCCGGCCACCCGCTCCCAGCTCAACCTCACCTGGGGCGTGGAGACCTTCCTCGGCCCGCAGGTGGGCTCCACGGACGAGATGGTCCAGCAGGTCGACCGGGAACTGCTGCGGATCGGCCGCTGCCGCAAGGGTGACGTCGTCGTCATCACGGCGGGCTCCCCACCCGGCGTCCCCGGGTCCACGAACCTGGTCCGCGTCCATCACATCGGGGAGGACGACTCCACGGCCTAGCGGTCGGCGGTGCCGGTGCCGAACAGCCGCGCGGTGATGATCGCGCAAGGCCGTCGGCCGACCATGGAATTACAGGAAAAGTGCCCCGGGTCGGACTCGAACCGACACTGTATGGGTTTTGAATCCATTGCCTGCTGCCAATTGGGCTACCGGGGCCGGTGAATCGAAGGTATTCGACCACCCGCTGGGAGCCCAGCTTACAGGAGCTGGGTAGGCTCGTGGGGCAGCACCTGTCAGGAACGAGGAGTCCCGTGAGCACCGCCGAGCCCGAGCAGCCTGTCGCCGACGATCAACAGCCGCATGTCCCTCCGCAGACGACCCGTGTGGTCATCGCGGAGGACGAGGCCCTGATCCGTCTCGATCTCAAAGAGATGCTCGAGGAGGAGGGCTACACCGTCGTCGGCGAGGCCGGGGACGGGCAGAAAGCCGTCGAGCTGGCCCGGGAGCAGCGCCCCGATCTGGTCATCCTCGATGTGAAGATGCCGGTCCTGGACGGGATCTCGGCGGCCGAGCAGATCGCCGGGGAGGGCATCGCGCCCGTCCTGATGCTGACCGCCTTCTCGCAGCGCGAGCTGGTGGAGCGGGCCAGGGACGCCGGGGCGATGGCTTATCTGGTGAAGCCGTTCAGCAAGAGCGATGTGGTGCCGGCCATCGAGATGGCGGTGTCCCGCTTCGCCCAGCTGAAGGCGCTGGAGGAGGAGGTCGCCGACCTCTCCCAGCGGCTGGAGACCCGCAAGCTGGTGGACCGGGCCAAGAGCGCTCTGCAGACCCAGTACGGGCTGACGGAGCCGGCCGCGTTCCGCTGGATCCAGAAGACGTCGATGGACCGCCGGCTGTCGATGCAGCAGGTCGCCGAGGCGGTCATCGAGGACGCGGCGGAGAAGAAGAAGCAGCAGCAGGGCGCCTGAGCAGAAACGCCGGAGGGGCCCGCGGCAGGTGCGCCGCGGGCCCCTCGCACGCGTTCAGTCCTCGCCGAGGTACGCCTTGCGGACGGACTCGTCGTGCAGCAGGTCGTTGCCGGTGCCGGTGAGGGAGATCCGGCCGATCTCCATCACATGGCCGTGGTCGGCCAGGGACAGCGCCGCCTGCGCGTTCTGCTCGACGAGCAGAATCGTCGTGCCCTGCGCCTTCAGCTCGATGATCGTCTCCATGATCTTCTGCATCATGATCGGCGACAGCCCCATCGAGGGCTCGTCCAGCATCAGCAGCTTGGGCCGGGACATCAGGGCCCGCCCCATCGCCAGCATCTGCTGCTCACCGCCGGAGAGCGTGCCCGCCGCCTGCTTGCGGCGTTCGCCGAGGATGGGGAAGAGCTCGTAGACGCGCGCGATGTCCTTGGCGATCGCGTCGCCGTCCTTCCGGAGGAAGGCGCCGAGCTGGAGATTCTCCCCGAGCGTCATCCGGGGGAAGATGTGCCGCCCCTCGGGGGAGTGGGCCAGGCCCAGCGCGACGATCTTGTGAGCGGGAGTGCCGTTCAGCGGCACACCGTCGAACTTGATCGTTCCGCTGAGCGGTTTGAGCAGCCCGGACAGCGTGCGCAGGGTGGTGGTCTTGCCGGCGCCGTTCGTACCGATGAGGGTGACGATCTGGCCTGCCTCGACGCTGAAGGAGATGCCCTTGACGGCCAGGATCTTGCCGTAGGCGACCTTCAGGTCGTCGACTTCGAGCAGTGCGGTCATGCCTCTTCTCCCTCGGTGCGGGCCGTGCTGTTGGCCTCGGCCGCCTCGACCTCGGCGACCTCCTCCTCGCCGGGAGCGCCCTCGAAGGGGGTACCGAGGTAGGCGGCGATGACCCGCTCGTCGCCCTGGACGACCGCAGGGGTGCCTTCGACCAGCTTCTGCCCCTGGACGAGCACGGCGACCCGGTCGCACAGGTTGAAGATGAAGCGCATGTCGTGCTCGATGACGAGCACGGCGGTGCCCCGGTCCCGGATGGCGAAGACCAGTTCCTGGGTGGCCCTGGTCTCCTGCGGGTTCATGCCCGCCGTGGGCTCGTCGAGCAGCAGCAGCCCGGGTTCGCTCGCGAGGGCGCGGGCGATCTCCAGCTTGCGCTGTTCGCCGTACGGGAGATTGCGGGCGAGGTGGTCCCGCTTGGCGGCGAGCCCGGTGAACTCCAGGAGCTCCATGGCGCGCTCCTCGGATTCCCGCTCCGCCCGCTTGAAGCGCGGGCTGCGCAGGAGGGCGGAGAGAAGCCCCTCCTTGGTGCGGGTGTGCCGGCCGACGAGCACATTCTCCAGGACGGTCATGTTGGGGAAGAGCCGGATGTTCTGGAAGGTCCGCGCGATACCCGCCTGGGTGACCAGGTGCGATTGGTGCGGGAGGACCTTCCCCTTGTAGGAGACGGTGCCCTCGGTGGGGATGTACAGCCCGGTGAGGCAGTTGAAGAAGGTCGTCTTGCCGGCGCCGTTCGGGCCGATGAGGCCGACGATCTCCCCGGAGTCGACGGTGAGTTCGACGTCCTGTACGGCGGTGAGCCCGCCGAAGCGCATCGTGACGCCGGTGGCCCGGAGTACGGGCTCCGAGGGCCCGGCCGTCGGAATCGTGGTCTCGGTGGTCATGTCGGTCATGCCTCCGCCTTGCTGAGGCCGGGTGTCCCGGGTCCGTGGTCGTCGCCGTTGCCCGCGCCGCCGTCGGGTACGTCGAGCTGGCCGGTCTCCCGGAACTCCAGCTTCTTCCTGCGGTCCGCAACGAGCCCCTCGGGCCGGAACCGCATCAGCAGGACGAGCGCGAGGCCGAAGAGCAGCAGTTGGTACTCGCCGATGAACTGGAGCTTGGCCGGGATGAGGTAGAGCACCGCCGCGCCGATCAGCGGGCCGCCCACGGTCCCCATGCCGCCGAGGATGACGGCGGCCAGCAGGAACGCGGAGTTCGGTGGCACCGCCTCGACGAACTTGTACTGCTCCGGGTCGATCGAGGAGACCGTATGGGCCTGCACGGTGCCCGCCAGGCCGGCGAGTGCCGCGCCGAGCGCGAAGGCCAGCAGCTTGAGCCGGAAGGCGTTGATGCCCATGGCCCGGGCCGCGGTCTCGTCCTCGCGGATGGCGACCCAGGCCCGGCCGATGCGGGAGGAGTCGGACCGCTGGAAGATCGAGACGACGACGATGGTGAACAGCAGCATCAGCCAGAAGTAGTTGGCCGAGCGGGTGAACTCGAAGCCCAGGAAGTTGTGGCTGTCCCCGAAGTTGAAGCCCAGGATCTCCAGGTCCGGGATCTGCGGGATCCCGGTGGAGCCGTTGGTGATGGCCGGGCCGGAGATCCCGTCGAGGTTCTGCATGCCGATGCGGAAGATCTCGCCGAAGCCGAGGGTGACGATGGCGAGGTAGTCGCCGCGCAGCCGCAGCGTGGGGGCGCCGATGAGGACGCCGAAGATCAGCGAGGCCAGGGCGCCGGTGAGGACCGCGGCCCAGAAGGGGAAGTGGACCCCGATGCTGGAGTACGGCGATCCCGAGACCAGGGCCGCGGTGTAGGCGCCGACGCCGAGGAAGGCGACGTAGCCGAGGTCCAGCAGGCCCGCGAGACCGACGACCACATTCAGACCGAGGGCGACGGTGGCGAAGATCAGGATGTTGGCGGCGATGGAGGTGAACTGGTTGTCGCTCTGCAGGAACGGGAAGGCCGCCGCGGCGACGAACGCCGCGGTGATCGAGACCGTGCGGTGCTTGGCGGTGAGTTCGCTGACCCGCCGGATCAGCCCGGCCTTGGCGAACGCCGGGACGGCGAAGCCGGTCAGCAGCAGGAAGCCGACGAAGAGCTCGCCGTACTCGGTGGCGATGCCGTACGTGAAGACGTACAGCAGGACGGCGAACGCGCCGGCGATGACGAGGATCTCGCCCCAGGAGGGGAGCGCCTTCGCGAGCCGCCGGGGCGCCGGGGCCTTCAGCGAGTGCAGCAGCCGCTGCCAGGGGCCGTCGGACCGGAGGGCGGGGTCGGCCACGGGCGGGACCGGTGTGTCGGCCCGGAGCCCGAGCGCGGCGAGTGTGGTGGCCAGTGAGGCGAGGGCGGCGATGTAGCCGCCGGGCTCCAGATTGACCAGCCCGCCGAGGGTGAAGGTGATGGCGCCGACGGTGTACCAGGTGGTGGCCAGGGTGCCGATGGAGAGCAGCAGCACCGGGCTGTTGGTGCCCCCGGGGGTGAGCCAGCGCAGCCCGCGGACGCCGTATCCGGAGAGGACGCACAGCAGGGTGAGCAGGGCGCCGGTGAGGGTGAGGACCTGGAGGCCGCCGGGGTAGCCGGTGACGGTGAGGTTGCCGGGGAACGCGGCCGTCCAGGTCCAGGCGAGGAAGGTGCTCACCAGGGTGAGGGCGGCGGAGGCCGCGGTGGCGGCCCGGGCGGTCGCGGCGGGCAGCGGGATGGTGCCGGGAGCGGTCTCCGGCGCGGCGGCGCTGATGGTCGGGGTGCTGGTCATGGGTATCACGCCCGATCCGTGACGCGTTCGCCGAGCAGGCCCTGGGGCCGCAGCAGGAGGACGAGGATGAGCAAAACGAACGCCCATACGTCCTTCCACGCGCCACCGCCGAGGAGTTCCATGCCCGGGATGTTTTCGATGTAGGCGGTGGCCATGGCCTCGGTGACCCCGAGGACGACGCCGCCGATCATGGCGCCGTAGACGTTGCCGATGCCGCCCAGCACTGCCGCGGTGAAGGCCTTGAGACCGGCGATGAAGCCCATCTTGAACTCGACCTGGCCGTACTTGAGCCCGTGGGCCACGGCGGCGATGGCGGCGAAGGCGGCGCCGATCGCGAAGGCGGCGACGATGATGCGGTCGGTGTTGATGCCCATCAGCTTGGCCGTGTCGGGGTCCTGCGAGGTGGCCTGCATGGCGCGGCCGGTGCGGGTCTTGGCGACGAACAGGCCGAGGAAGATCATGCACAGCGGGGCGGAGACCAGCAGGAAGACCTCACCGCGGTGGATGGAGAACATGCCGAGGTCGATGGCGCCGCCACCGATCTGCGGGAAGGGACGGGCCTTCTTCGCCTCGGGGTAGAAGGCCCAGACGGCCTGCTGGAGGGCGATGGAGAGGCCGATGGCCGTGATCAGCGGTGCCAGCCGGGGCGCGGTGCGCAGCGGGCGGTAGGCGAAGCGCTCCGCCGCGACCGCGACCAGCACGGCGCACACGGTTCCGAGGAGGACCATCAGTGGCAGGGCGACGAAGAGCGACGTTCCCGAGGGGAGCCAGAGCCACGCGGTGAGGGCTCCGAATCCACCGATCATGAAGATCTCGCCATGGGCGAAGTTGATGAGCTGGACTATGCCGTAGACCATGGTGTACCCGATGGCGATCAAGCCGTACATCGCACCGAGAATCAGGCCGTTGGCAAGCTGCTGCGGCAGATCGTGCACCGCTGGGCCTCCGAATGAGGGTGTCGGATACAGCCGCGCGGGGGCACTCGTGGCGCCCCCGCGCAGCGCTGTGATGTGTGGGCCGGGAGCGCGGCCCGGGGATCAGCCTTCGTACTCCCCGGTCTTGACCGGCACGTGCTTGCCGTCCTTGACCTCGTAGAGGGAGAGCTGCTTGTTGGTGGTGTCACCGAACTCGTCGAAGGCGACCTTGCCGCTCACACCCTCGAAGGAGACGTCCTGGATGGCCTTGACGACGTCGGCGCGTGCCTTGTCCATGTCATCCGGGAGCTTGCCGTCGTTCGCCTCGGTGACGGCCTTGACGCCCTGGATGATCGCCCAGACGCTGTCGTAGGAGTAGCCGCCGTACGCCTCGTACGGCAGGTCGTAGCCGGCCTCGTCGTAGGCCTTCATGAAGGACTTGGCGGTGTCCAAGGTCTCCAGTGGCGCGCCGACGGAGCTGGCGATGTCGCCTTCGGAGTTCTTCTTGGCGAGCTTGATGTACTCACCGCTGAAGAGGGCGTCGCCACCGACGACCGGGATCTTCGCGCCGGCCTTCTTGATCTGGTCGGAGAGCGGGGCGCCCGCCGGGTACTCGCCGCCGTAGTAGACGAAGTCGGCGCCGGCGTTGCTGACCTTGGTGGCGACCGCCGAGAAGTCGGTGTCCTCCGGGTTGACGTGGTCCGTGCCGACGACTTTGCCGCCGAGCTTGACGAACTCGTCCTTGAAGGTGGCCGCGAGGCCGGCTCCGTAGGTCTTCTTGTCGTCGATGACGAAGACCTTCTTGAGCTTCTTCTCGTCGTACATGTACTGGGCGGCGTACGGGCCCTGGATGGCGTCCGTGGTGGACGTGCGGAAATAGGTGTCAAAGGGGCGTACCTTCTCGCCGCTGCGCCAGTCCTTGCCCTGAGTGAGCTCGGGGGCGGTGTTCGCCGGCGAGATCTGCGCCATTCCGGCGCTGTCGAAGGCCTTCTGCATCGGCGGCGCGACGTTGGAGTTCAACGGGCCGATGGCCGCGATGGCCTTCTCGTTGTCGATGATCCGGTTGGCGTTCTGCTGGCCGGTTCCGGGCTGTGCGACATCGTCGAGGGCAACGATCTCGAAGGTGATGCCTTCGACTTCTTTGTTCTTGTTCGCCGTCTTGGCGGCCAGCTCGGCGGAGTTCTTGATGCCCTGGCCGAGCGCGGAGAGCTTGCCGGTGAGCGGGGCGTCGACCCCGATCACGACGGTGGTGCCGCCCTCACCGCTGTTTCCGCTGTCGTCGCGGGAGCCGCAGGCGGAGAGCGTGAGTGCCCCCGCGGTGACCGCGGTGGTGAGTATGAGCAAGGAACGTTGACGCACAATCTGTCCTTTCCCCTGGCGCGGCCTTCTCGCCTGAGTGGCCGTGTCGCGCGCGCCGGACCGTAAACAGGGAGGATTTGTGACCATTCAGTGTTCAAGTCCGGCGGCGCAGTAACTGGCGGTGAATATATGGGGATGAGCTACGCGCCGACAGAGGTGCCGCAGATGATGTGACTGTCTTGTTATGACCGGCGTCTTCGCGGGGGACCGATCAGGGGGCGCGACGGCGGCCGAATCGGGGCAGCCCGGCACCGGACGGATCGGCGGGGGTGATTCCGCAGTTCCGATGCGGGATGGGCGCGGCGGCGGCCGGCGAGGGTTCGCATATCGTACGCGTCGTACGTGGTGGGTTCTGTGCGTAACGAGCGCCGGGGGAGGGCACCGGGCGCGTCCGCAGTAGGCATTACACAGCGTTACGACAGCCGGGGGCGCTCCGGGCGCGGCCGGTGGTCGCCGGCCCGGGCAGTGGCCCCGGCCGCCGGCCCGGCCGGACACGGGCCGGGGCGGCGGTTCTCGGGTGGTGCGGCAGGGGGGTGGCCGGGCGGTGCCGGCCGGGGCTCAGCTCGTGGGTGCGTCCTTGAGCAGGCAGGTGAGGCGGGCGCTGCAGACCCGCTTGCCCTGCTCGTCGGTGATGACCGTCTCGTACGTGGCGGTCGAGCGGCCGCGGTGGACGGGGGTGGCGACGCCGGTGACGAGACCGGAGCGGGCACCCCGGTGGTGGGTGCAGTTGAGGTCCACCCCCACCGCGAGCTTGCCGGGGCCGCCGTGGAGCATGGCGCCGACCGAGCCGAGGGTCTCGGCGAGCACGGCCGACGCGCCGCCGTGCAGCAGTCCGTAGGGCTGGGTGTTGCCCTCGACGGGCAGGGTGCCGACGATGCGGTCCGGGGACGCCTCCAGTATTTCGAGGCCCATCCGGCCGCCGAGGTGGCCCGCTGAGAACAGCGCCGGGAGGTCGATGCCCAGGCCTGCGTACTGGTCCAGGATCTCCTGGGGGAACGTGGTGGTGTGCTGCTCACCCATGGGGTGTGGCTCCGGTTCTCGAAGTGAACGGCCTGATGGCGGTTGTTGTGTGCACCGTCCTACCAGGCGTTGTCAGGTTCGCGCTGTACCGCCGGTCACGGTCACCGGCTCCAGCCGGATCACCACGGATTTGCTGGTGGGGGTGTTGCTGGTGTCGGCGGTGGCGTCGAGCGGGACGAGGACGTTGGTCTCCGGGTAGTAGGCGGCCGCGCAGCCGCGGGCGGTGGGGTAGCGCACCACGCGGAAGCCGGGGGCGCGGCGCTCCGAGCCGTCCGCCCACTCGCTGACGAGGTCGGCGTAGGAGCCGTCCGGCAGGCCGAGGTCCGCGGCGTCCTCCGGGTGCACCAGGACGACGCGGCGGCCGTTCTTGATGCCACGGTAGCGGTCGTCCAGGCCGTAGATCGTGGTGTTGTACTGGTCGTGCGAGCGCAGCGTCTGGAGCAGCAGCCGGCCCTCGGGAACGCGGGGGTACTCCACCGCGGCAGCCGTGAAGTTGGCCTTGCCGGTGGCGGTGGGGAAGCTGCGGTCGTCGCGCGGGGCGTGCGGCAGGGTGAATCCGCCGGGGCGGGCGACCTTGGTCTCGAAGTCCTCGAAGCCGGGGACGACACGGGAGATGCGGTCCCGGACGAGGCGGTAGTCCCCCTCGAACTCCTCCCAGGGGGTGCGGCTCGCGTCACCGAGCACCCGGCGGGCGAGCCGGCAGACGATGGCGGACTCGGAGAGCAGCTGCGGACCGGCGGGCTCCAGCCGGCCCCGCGAGGCATGAACCATGCCCATCGAGTCCTCGACGGTGACGAACTGCTCCCCGGTGGCCTGTGCGTCCCGCTCGGTGCGGCCCAGGGTGGGCAGGATCAGCGCGCGGGCGCCGGTCACGACATGCGAGCGGTTGAGCTTCGTGGACACATGGACGGTGAGCCGCGCGCGGCGCATCGCGGCCTCGGTGACCTCCGTGTCGGGGGAGGCGGCGACGAAGTTGCCGCCCATCGCGAAGAAGACCTTCGCGTCGCCGTCGCGCAGGGCGCGGATGGCCCGTACGACGTCGAGGCCGTGCTTGCGCGGCGGCGCGAAGCCGAACTCCGCCTCCAGGGCGTCGAGGAACTCGGGGGCCGGGCGCTCGAAGATGCCCATGGTGCGGTCGCCCTGCACATTGCTGTGGCCGCGGACGGGGCAGACGCCGGCGCCCGGGCGGCCGATGTTGCCGCGCAGCAGGAGGAAGTTGACGACCTCCCGGATGGTCGGCACGGAGTGCTTGTGCTGGGTGAGGCCCATGGCCCAGCAGACGACGATGCGGCGGGAGTCGAGAATCATGCGCAGCGCCGCGTCGATGTCGGCCTGCGCCAGGCCGGTGGCCCGCAGCGCCTCCTCCTCGTCGGCGGCGCGGGCCTGCGTGGCGAACTCCTCGAAGCCGTGCGTGTACTCGCTGACGAACTCCTTGTCGACGGCGCCCTCGGTGGCCAGGATCAGCCGGTTCAGCGCGCGGAAGAGGGCTTGGTCGCCGCCGAGCCGGATCTGCAGGAAGAGGTCGGTGAGCGCCGTGCCGCCGCCGGCCAGGCCGCGGGCGTGCTGCGGGTTCTTGAACCGCTCCAGGCCGGCCTCGGGCAGCGGGTTGACGGTGATGATGCGGGCGCCGCCGGCCTTGGCCTTCTCCAGGGCGGAGAGCATCCGGGGATGGTTGGTGCCCGGATTCTGCCCGGCGACGATGATCAGGTCAGCCTCGTACAGGTCCTCCAGCAGGACGCTGCCCTTGCCGACGCCGATGGTCTCGGTGAGCGCCGAGCCGGACGACTCGTGGCACATGTTGGAGCAGTCGGGGAGGTTGTTGGTGCCGAACTCGCGGGCGAAGAGCTGGTAGAGGAAGGCGGCCTCGTTGCTCGTACGGCCCGAGGTGTAGAAGACGGCCTCGTCGGGGGAGCCGAGCGCGCGCAGCTCCTCGGCGATGATGTCGAACGCGCGCTCCCAGGAGACGGGTTCATAGGACTCGGCGCCGTCCTCGAGGTACATCGGCCGGGTGAGGCGGCCCTGCTGGCCGAGCCAGTAGCCGCTGCGGCCGGCGAGGTCTGCGACCGGGTGGTCGGCGAAGAAGGCGGGGGTGACGCGGCGCAGCGTCGCCTCCTCGGCGACGGCCTTGGCGCCGTTCTCGCAGAACTCCGCGGCATGCCGCTTGTCGCCCTCCGGCCAGGCGCAGCCGGGGCAGTCGAAGCCGTCCTTCTGGTTGACCTTGAGGAGGGTGAGGGCCGTGCGGCGGACGCCCATCTGCTGCTGGGCCATGCGCAGGCTGTGCCCGACGGCCGGGAGCCCGGCGGCCGCGTGCTGCGGAGGGCCCACCTCCGGCGCGTCCTGGACCGGATCGCTCGCGGGCGGTTTGCCTGCCATGGATTTCTCCCTCGGTGCTGTTCATCGCTGTGACACGATCCTCCCACGCAGTGCTGACAGCGGGCACGGGCCCTCCTCACAGCGCGGGACCCGCACGCGGCCCGGTGGAGCCCGGCTGGTGCCGGTGCCGGGCGCGGTGCGCGGCGGGTCCGGAGTGTCGGTGCGGCGTGGCAGGATCGTGGGCGTGGCAGAGACAGCATCGAAGAAGACCGCAGCGACCGCTCCCGCCGGGCCGGAGGGTGGCCGGCCCAGACTGATGCTCATGGACGGACACTCCCTGGCATATCGCGCGTTCTTCGCGTTGCCGGCGGAGAATTTCACCACCAGCTCCGGACAGCCGACGAACGCCATCTACGGCTTCGCGTCGATGCTGGCGAACACGCTCCGCGACGAGCGGCCGACGCACTTCGCGGTGGCCTTCGACGTGTCCCGCAAGACCTGGCGCTCCGAGGAGTTCCCGGAGTACAAGGCGAACCGCTCCAAGACGCCGGACGAGTTCAAGGGCCAGGTCGAGCTGATCGGCGAGCTGCTCGACACGATGCGGGTCACGCGGTTCGCCGTGGACGGCTTCGAGGCGGACGACGTCATCGCCACCCTCGCCACCCGGGCTGCGGAGGCCGGCTTCGAGGTACTGATCGTCACCGGTGACCGGGATGCCTTCCAGCTCGTCAGCGACGACGTGACGGTGCTCTACCCGACCAAGGGCGTCTCGGAGCTGACGCGCTTCACACCCGCCAAGGTGCAGGAGAAGTACGGCCTGTCCCCGGCGCAGTATCCGGACTTCGCCGCGCTGCGCGGCGACCCCTCCGACAACCTCCCCGGCATCCCCGGCGTCGGCGAGAAGACCGCCGCGAAGTGGATCAATCAATTCGGGTCGTTCGACGAGCTGGTGGAGCGGGTCGACGAGGTCAAGGGCAAGGTCGGGCAGAGCCTCCGGGACCACCTGGAGGCCGTCAAGCTCAACCACCGGCTGACGGGGATGATAAAGGACGTCGAGCTGCCGGCCGGCCCGGCGGAGCTGTGCCGCGAGGCCTACGACCGTACGGCCATGGCCGTACTGCTCGACGCCCTGGAGATCCGCAATCCGAACCTGCGGGAGCGGCTGCTGGCCGTCGACCCCGGCGCGGAGGAGGCGCCCGCCCCCGCCCCGGCGGCCGGCGTGCAGGTGGACGGCGAGCGACTCGGCGCGGGCGAGCTCGCCCCTTGGCTGCGGGAGCACGGCACCCGGCCGCTCGGCGTCGCCACGGTCGCCGCCTGGGCGCTGGGCAGCGGCAGCGTCACCGAGATCGCCCTGGCGCTGGCCTCGGGCCCCGCCGTGTGGGTCGATCCGACCGAGCTGGACGAGGCCGACGAGCGCGCCTTCGCCACCTGGATCGCCGACGCCGACAGCCCCAAGGTCATGCACAAGTCCAAGGAGTCGATGCGGGTCTTCGCCGAGCACGGCTGGACGGTCGGTGGCGTCGCGATGGACACCGCCCTGGCCGCCTACCTCGTCAAGCCCGGCCGGCGCACCTTCGACCTGGACGCCCTCTCCCTGGAGTATCTGGACCGGGAGCTGGCCGGGGCGGCGGCCGACAGCGGGCAGCTGGCCTTCGGCGCCGACGAGCAGGCCGAGCAGGAAGCGCTGATGGCCCAGGCCCGTACGGTCGTGGATCTCGGCGCGGTGTTCGAGGAGCGGCTCGCGGAGGTCGGCGCGGCCGGTCTGCTGCGCGACGTGGAGCTGCCGACCTCGGAGCTGCTCGCCCGGATGGAGCGGTCCGGCATCGCCGCTGACCGCGGCTGGCTGGACCGGATGGAGCAGCAGTTCGCGGGCGCCGTGCAGCAGGCGGTCAAGGAGGCGCACGACGCGGTGGGCCACGAGTTCAACCTCGGCTCCCCCAAGCAGCTCCAAGAGGTGTTCTTCGGCGAGCTGGGCCTGCCCAAGACCAAGAAGACCAAGACCGGGTACACCACCGACGCCGACGCGCTCGGCTGGCTGGCCCAGCAGACCGACCACGAGCTGCCCGTGATCATGCTGCGCCACCGCGAGCAGGCCCGGCTGCGGTCCACGGTCGAGGGGCTGATCAAGACGATCGCCCCCGACGGGCGCATCCACACCAGCTTCAACCAGACCGTGGCCGCCACCGGCCGGCTCTCCTCCACCGACCCAAACCTCCAGAACATCCCGGTGCGGACGGACGAGGGCCGAGCCATCCGCCGGGGCTTCGTCGTCGGCGAGGGCTTCGAGTCCCTGCTGACGGCCGACTACAGCCAGATCGAGCTGCGGGTGATGGCCCACCTCTCCGAGGACGAGGGCCTCCTCGAGGCGTTCACCTCCGGCGAGGACCTGCACACCACGGTCGCCTCCCAGGTCTTCGGCGTCGCCAAGACCGAGGTGGACCCGGAGATGCGCCGCAAGATCAAGGCGATGTCGTACGGCCTCGCCTACGGGCTGTCCGCGTTCGGCCTCTCCCAGCAGCTGAACATCGCGCCGGACGAGGCCAAGAAGCTGATGGACACCTACTTCCTGCGCTTCGGCGGTGTCCGGGACTATCTGCACCGGGTGGTGGAGGAGGCGAGGGCCACCGGTTACACCGAGACGATCCTCGGCCGCCGCCGCTATCTGCCGGACCTCAACAGCGACAACCGGCAGCGCCGCGAGGCCGCCGAGCGGATGGCGCTCAACGCCCCGATCCAGGGCACCGCCGCCGACATCGTCAAGATCGCGATGCTGAAGGTCGACGAGGTGCTGACCGCGGAGAAGCTCGAGTCGCGGATGCTGCTCCAGGTCCACGACGAGATCGTGCTGGAGGTCGCGCCCGGCGAGCGGGGCCGGGTCGAGGAGCTGGTCCGCCGCGAGATGGCCGGGGCGGCGCAACTGCGGGCGCCGCTGGACGTCTCCATCGGCTTCGGCAGGGACTGGGAGTCGGCCGCACACTGACGGCCCGCGGGCAGGAGGGCACGGCGGATCTGAGGCTCAGCCGATCGGAGGCTCGTCGGCTCCGGGCGCGATGGGCCGGCGGGGGAGTGGTGCGGTCGGCCGGTGAGGTCGTACCGGTCGGAAACCGGGTTTGGGTCAGGAACCGGTGCGGCGCGGGCCGCTCGGGCCCGCGCTGCTCGCCCCGTCCGGGCTGCCGGTACTGCCGGCGACTCCCGTGCCACTCATGCTTCCGGTGCCGCTCGTGCGGTCCGTGCGGCTCCCGGCGGCGGCCGGTTCGCGGGCGGGGACCGGGGGCCTCTCCGGCGTGGAGCGGCGTGCGCCGCTGCCCGAGCCGTGGCGGATCCGGACCACCACCGCGTACAGCACCAGCCCCGCGGTGAGGCCCGCCCCCGCGCCGAACAGCGCTAAGGGGGTGTAGTCGACCACGTTGTAGTCCCAGCCCGTGGCGGCATGTTGGCGCAGGCAACGGTGCACGGCCCCGGCGAGCGCGCACGAGCCCAGCAGCAGCCAGGAGAGCAGCCGCTCGCCGGCCGTCAGCCGCGGCACGGGCCCGCGCCCCGCCGGCGAGTCCGGCACCGGCCGCCCCGCCACCGGGTCCGGCATCCGGCGCACGGCCGGGATCAGGTACGCCCCGAGAGCCAGCAGCGCCACAGCCGAACCGCCGTACTGCACGTAGTAGTAGAGGGGGAAACCCGCCAGGAATCCGGCGAGCACCGGCAGCAGCCGCACGCCCCACTAATCCAGGTGTGTGAAGGCGTCCAGGAGGATGTGCGTGCCCGAGCCGAGCGCCGCGGACAGCCAGAACCACAGCACCAGCGGCAGCACCGGCCGGCCCCGCCACGGCGTTCCGCGCAGCAGCCCGTACGCCCGGTCCCGCCATGTCGCCGGAAACAGCGCCGCCAGCGGCTCGCGCAGCAGCAGCCAGGCACCGACCAGCAGCCCGGTCAGCAGGGCGTCCACGGTGAGCACCCCGTACGGGGAATGGGTGATCTCCCCGAACGCCACCGCGCCGGAGAGCGCCGTGCCCGCGTAGTAGGGCAGGTCCGGCGCGAACGACCCGGCCACCAACGCCGAGGCGACCAGCGGCCCGCGGGCCCGCCCGTCCCGTCGCAGCGCCGGCAGCACCGCCGCGGCATGGCTGAGCGTGAACGGCACACGTCCCCCCGTCGCGTCCCTGATCAGTCCACCACAGTACGCGGGACCGGATCCGCTCACCGCCGTGACAACGAAGGGTGGGAATGTCGTGAAACCTGGAGTGACCCGGTGACCGCGGCGCGGAAGTTGTCGTACTGTCGCCGAAGTTGTCGCATCGGGCAGCCGGGTCACAGCGCACGGCGCCGGTGGTATCGGGGGAATGGCGAGCCCGCTTTTTGTCCATGGAGGGACGCACGTATGGCAGCGCAATTCCGCCGACGGCTCCGCAGGGGAGCAGCCACGACAGCCATTGCGGCGGTCGCGATGGCGGCGCTCACGGCCTCCCAGGCGCCGGATTCGCAGCCGGGGGACCCGGGAGCCTCCGCCGGTTCACCGTCCGAGGACCACCCCATCGACGGCGGATCCCCCTACCACACGGACCTGCCGCCACTGCGGGCCCCGGACAAGCCCGGCACCTCCATAGACCTGCCCGGCCTCGGCGGCAGCGAGTCCGGGATACCGGCCACCGTCCTCGCCGCGTACAAGAAGGCGGAAGCGGCGCTCGCGGACAGCAACCCGGGCTGCAACCTCCCCTGGGAACTGCTCGCCGCGATCGGCAAGGTGGAGTCCGGGCAGGCGCGCGGCGGAGCCGTGGACGCCGAGGGCACCACCCTGAAGCCGATCCTCGGGCCGCAGCTCAACGGCAACGGCTTCGCCAACATCTCGGACACCGACGGCGGTACGTACGACGGGGACAGCACGCACGACCGGGCCGTCGGCCCGATGCAGTTCATCCCGTCCACCTGGATGACCTGGGGTACGGACGGCAACGCCGACGGCGAGAAGGACCCCAACAACATCTACGACGCCGCGCTCGCCGCCGGGCGCTACCTCTGCGCCCACGGCCGCGATCTGTCGGACAAGCAGGATCTCGACCAGGCGATCCTCGGCTACAACCGCTCGCAGGAGTATCTGCGCACCGTCCTGTCCTGGCTGGAGTTCTACCGAGAGGGCGCCCACGAGGTTCCCGACGGCTCGGGCGTGCTGCCCACCACCCCGGGCGCCGGCAACGGCTTCACGGGCAACGGCCCGGGCGGGGGCGGCGCCGGAGACGGCTCGGGGAACGGGACCGGGTCCGGCGGTTCCGGTGACGGCGACGGCGGCTCCGGCGACGGTGGCTCCGGCGATGGCGGCTCGGGCGACGATGGTTCCGGCAACGGTGGCCCCGGCGGCGGCAACGGCGGTTCCGGCGAGGGTTCCGACAGGCCGACCGCCACAGCCAGCGGCAGCATCGGCCCCGGGGCGTCTCCCTCGGCGTCAGCGTCGCCCTCCCCGTCCGAGTCCGAGTCCGAGCCCGGAGCCGGTGAGTCGGAGAACCCGGAGTGCCCGACCCCGTCCGGATCGTCCTCCCCGTCCGAGTCCACGTCGCCCAGCGGCAGTGAGTCCTCCGGCGGCTCGACCGAAGAGCCCGAGGACCCCTGTGGCGAGGACGGCGCGGAGGCGAAGCAGGCGGACGCTCAGCCGTCCCCCTCGTCCAGCACCGGCTCGGCCGTGGGGGCCTCCGCGGCCCGCCTCGCCACCTGACGTACTCCGACAAGACGGGACCGGCCGGGCCGCACCTCGAAAGGGCGGCCGGGCCGGTACGCGCCGGGCCGGTACGCGCGCGGCCGCCCGCCCCCGGCCGTCCGGCTGCGTGCCGGGCCCGAGCCACCCGCAGCACTGTCCCCGCAGTGCAGTTCATCAACACCCGGTTCGCAGCGCCGTGCCACTCAAGGCCGTCCCCCGGCGGCGGCCCTCAGTGCGAGGCCGTCAGGGCCGCCCCTTGAGGCGCCGGGTCGGTTCCGCCGTCGCCGGGTCCTCCGGCCACGGGTGCTTGGGGTAGCGGCCCCGCAGTTCGGCCCGTACGGAGCGGTAGCCCTCCCGCCAGAAGGACGCCAGGTCGGCGGTCACCGCCGCCGGGCGGCCGGCGGGGGACAGGAGGTGCACCAGCAGCGGCACCCGCCCGCCCGCGATCCTCGGCGTCTCCTGCCGGCCGAACAGCTCCTGGAGCTTGGCGGCCAGCACCGGTTGCTCACCGCTGTAGTCGACCCGGATCCGCGAACCGCTCGGCACCTCGATCCGCTCCGGCGCCAGCTCGTCGAACCGGGCCGCGTCCCCTGTCGCCCACGGCAGCAGCTGCGTCAGCGCCTTGCCCGCGTCCACCCGCTCCAGATCTGCCCGCTTCCGCGCCCGCGCCAGCGCATGGCCCAGCCACGCGTCCGTGCGGTCCGGGTCCAGCAGCGCCTCGTCGGACACGTCCGGCCACGGCGCGCCCAGCTCGCGGTGCAGGAACGCCATCCGCCGGCGCAGCTCCGACGCATCCCGTGACCAGCGCAGCAAGCCGAGTCCCTCGCGCCGCAGCCCCTGCAGCAGCGCGGCCCGCACCGCCGCGCGGTCCGGGG
>DOWQ01000606.1 GCA_003519485.1 Streptomyces sp.
CGCCGACGACTACCTGACCAAGCTCCTTCGTGGTCCTGGTGGCACGGGCTGCGGGCACTGTCCAGGTGGGGCTCGGCCGCGCGCCCCGTGGTGCTCGCGGCCGGATACCTGACCCTGGACCTCGCCCAGCACCGGGTGGCCCACGACGGCACGCGGATCGAGCTGACTCCGCGCGAGTACGGCGGACTGGAGTTCCTGATGCGTCGCAAGGGGCTCAGGTTCCTCTCGGCGACCTCCCGGCACCGAGCGACCCGAGCACGGCCCGGGCCACGAGCGCCCCGAGGCCTATGAACGGGCAGAAGAAGATGCTCGCCGTCTCTGTGGCTGCGTTCCCTGCGCTCGTGGTCGGGGCCGTGCTCGACACCGGGCAGCAGCCTCTGCCCTGGGTTCCGGAAACCGACTGATTCCTAAACAAGATCACTCAGTGCGGGGTCGTGGCCGGCTGTCGCGACACGTGGCATTCCGCTGAGGCCGCGGCCGAGCGACTTCACTCACCGGGTGAGCCCGCCGTCGAGAACTGACAGCACCGGGCCGGCGGTGATTCCGAGGATGAGTGTCGCGATGCCTGCGCTGATGGCCGTCGCGCCGGCCCACGGTTCCGGTTGCGGGCCGGCGGGACCGGAGGCCACAGCGGGGGCGATCCAGCGGAGGTAGTAGAAGAGGCTCGCGAGCGTGTTGAGGGCGGCGATGGCGACGAGCCAGGCCAGACCGCCGTCCCAGGTGGCGGCGAAGACGGTGAGTTTGCCGACGAAGACGGCTGTGGGCGGGGTACCGACCAGGCCCAGCAGGCAGATGACCAGGGCCGCGGTGAGCCAGGGGTGGTGGCGGCCCAGGCCGCGGTAGGAGCGCAGCGTGCCGAGGTGCGGTACGGCTGCGATGACGGCGAAGGCTCCGAGGTTGGTGACCGCGTATGCGGCGAGGTAGAAGACGAGGCTGCGCAGGGCGTCGGCGCGGCCGGCGATGGCGGCGGCCATGAGTAGATAGCCGACCTGGCTGATCGTGGAGTAGCCGAGCAGTCGCCTGGGGTCGGTCTGCGCGAACGCGGCGAGATTGCCCAGGGTCATGCTGAGCGCGGCGAGCACCGCTGTCAGCAGCCGCCAGCTGACGCGGTCTTCGGGGAAGACGGTGAGCAGCCGGTACAGGGCGAGGAGGGCGCCGATCTTGGGGATGGTGGTGAGGAATGCGGCGGCGGGGACGGTGGCGCCGACCGTGGCGTCCGGTACCCAGAAGTGGGCGGGCACGGCTCCGGCTTTGAACAGGAGTCCGGCCAGTAGCGCCACCAGGCCGAGGGCGAGGGCAGCTCGGGGCGCGCTGGAGAGGCCGTCGGCGAGGGCGTGATAGGCGGTGGCGCCGCCCGTTCCGTAGAGCACGGTGATGCCCAGCAGCATGGTGATGCCAAGCAGTGCTCCCATCAAGTAGAGCTTCAGTGCGGCTTCCGCGCCGTGCGGGTCGCGGGCCCAGCCGACGAGGCCGTACAGCGGGATGGAGGCGAGCAGGAAGGCGATGGCGAGGACGAGTAGGTCCGACGCGCCCGCCAGTACGACACTGCCGAGTGAGGCGAGCAGCACCAGGACGGTGAACTCCGTCTCGCGCCGCCGGCCACGCAGACGGTGCACGGACAGGGCCAGGACGATCAGTGCGGCGGCGGGGATGATGATGCGGGCGGCGGCGGTCGCGGTGTCCAGGGCGTAGGTGCGGGTGTAGACCGTCCGGGTGTCGCCGGCCGCCAGGACCGCTGCGGTGACGATGGCGCCGGCGAGTGCCGCGACCGCGGGGGCCCGGGCGGCCCACTGGCGGTGCTGGGGCAGGAAGGACCCGGTCAGCAGGGTCACCACGGCGCCGACGAGGAGGAACAGTTCCGGGAGCAGCGCGAGGGGGTCCTCGTCCATGGCGCTCATTGCGTGCTCCCCTCGGGTGTGTCGGGCGGCGTGCCGGCGAAGGCGGTCACCGGGCCACCAGGTCGACCGCTGTCCGTGCCGCGGGGTCGATCATGTCCAGCAACAGTCGCGGGAAGATGCCGATGGCCAGCGCGGCGGCGAGCAGCGGGGCCGTCGCCCATCCTTCGGCGGGTCGCAGGTCTGCCACCGCGGGCCCGGGGTGGCGGAGGGGCCCGAGGAAGAGCCGGTGCAGGGCCCACAGGAAGAGGCCCGCGGTCACGAGGATGCCCAGCAGCGCCAGGGCCGTGGCGACGGGTGCGGAGCCGATGCTGCCGGCGAAGATCTGGAACTCGGCGATGAAGCCGCTGAATCCGGGCAGGCCGAGGCTTGCGAAGGCGGCCAGCGCGGTCAGTGCGGCGAAGCGGGGGGTGTGGGCCGCCAGCCCGCCGTAGCGGTCCATATCGTAGGTGCGGCCGCGGTCCCACAGGACGCCGGCGAGCAGGAACAGTGAGCCGGTGATGAGCCCGTGGCTGACCATCTGGACGACTGCTCCGCTGACAGCGACGGAACGGGCCTGGGCGTCGGTGTCCGCGATGAGTCCGGCGGCGCCGAGGGCCAGCAGGATGTATCCCATGTGGTTGACGCTGGTGTAGGCGATCATGCGTTTGAAGTCGGTCTGCGCGAGGGCGACCAGCGCTCCGTAGAGGGCGGAGACGACGCCGATGACGACGAAGGCAGGGGCGTAGTCGCGCCAGGCCCCGGGGAGCATCGGCATCGCGATGCGTACGAATCCGTAGGTGCCCATCTTCAGCAGGACGGCGGCGAGGACGGCCGATCCGGCGGCGGGTGCGTCGGTGTGGGCCGGGGGCAGCCAGGTGTGGAAGGGGAACGTCGGGGTCTTCACCGCCAGGCCGACGGCCAGGGCCAGGAGGACGAGGGCGCCGGCGGAGCCGTCGCCCTCCAGCGGGGTCTGGCGGGTGAGCTCGACCATGTCGAAGGTGTGCGGGGAGGAGGCGGCGTACAGGCCGATGAAGCCCAGCAGCAGGGCGAGGGATCCGAGGAAGGTGTAGAGGAAGAACTTCAGGGCGGAGCGGTCGGCATTCCCGTGTCCCCATCCGGCGATGACGAAGTACATGCCGACGATCGACAGGTCGAAGAAGACGAAGAACACGATGAGGTCCAGGGCGGCGAACAGCCCGAGGCAGGTGGTCTCCAGGGCCATGAAGAGGGCCGCGAAGCGTCGGATGTCCCGCTGGCCGCCCAGCGAGTAGACGGCGCAGGCCAGGAAGACGGCGGTGGTGAGGGCGAGCATCGGCAGGGAGAGGCCGTCGACGCCGATGTGGTAGGCGGAGCCCGCTCCGGGCAGCCATGGCTGGTTGGTCTCGTGGCCGATGCCCGGGCCGTCGTAGGTGGCCCACAGCGTGATGACCAGGGCGAGTTCGGTGGCGGAGACGGCGATCCAGGACCACCGTACGACGGAGTCGGGCGGCCTCGGCCAGGCGATCAGGACGACTGCGGCGGCCAGCGGGGCGAAGACGGTCAGGGAGAGCATGCTCACCTCAGCAGCAGGAGCAGGATGACGGCCGCGCTCAGCAGCGCCACAGCCTGGGCGTAGTACTGGTGGAGTTGGCCGGTCTGCGGTCGGCGGGCCAGGTTGCCGAGGCGGCGGGCTCCGTCCGCCACTCCCCGCACCAGGCCGTCGACTCCGTTCCGGTCGGTGCGGGCGCACCAGGCGGCGAGTCCGCGTGCTGCGTATGCCGTGGCGTCGACCGCTCGGTCCAGAACGCGGTCGTCGAAGCGCGCCAGCGTGCGGGCCAGGGCGAGGACCGGCCGTACGGCGATGGAGTGGGCCATCGTCTCCAGCCCCAGCCAGCGGTGCGCCCATGCGGGCTCCGGCAGCCGCGGCGCCCAGATCACGGCGGCCGCGGTCGCCACGCAGGCCAGGGATACGGTGGTCACGATCGTGCCGAGGCCGGCCGCAGGTTCACGGGGTGTACCGACGGCCTCCGTAACCCAGGTGGTCAGCGGGGGCAGCGCGAAGATGCCTACGCCGCAGGCCCCGACGGCCAGCACCATCAGCGGAATCGTCTGCAGGCGGGGTACACGGGGCGAGTCCAGCACAACGGGTTTGCCGGAGGGACGCAGTACCAGGCCGATGGCCTTTCCCGCGTACAGCGAGGAGAGGACGGCGGCGGTCAGCGTCACTCCGTACAGGGCCGGGGAGTCGACGGCGGCCAGGATTGCGTCCTTGGTCGGCCACAGGGACAGGGGCGGCACCCCGGCCAGCGCGAGCGCTCCGAGGGCGAAAAGCGTGCCCACGGTCCGGTACCTGTGGGCCGCTCCGCTCAAGGCTCGCAGGCTCATGGTGCCCAACGCCGAAAGCCAGACTCCGGCCGCGAGGAACAGCAGGGATTTGACGGCCGCGTGGGCGATGAAGTGGGCGGTGCCGCCCGCGATGCCGCCGGTGCCGGCGGCCAGCACGATGAACCCGAGCTGGGCGCTGGTCGAGGCGGCGAGCAGCTGTTTGAGGTCGGTCTGGGCGAGCGCGACCGCGCCGAGCGCAAGGGCGGTGAGCGCGCCGGTCCAGGCGGCCGCGTGTGCCGCCCAGCCGGCGGCCTCCAGCAGCCGGTGCAGGCGCAGGAGCAGATAGCCGCCCATGGCGACCATCGCGGCGGAGTGTAGGAGCGCGCTGACGGGACTGGGGCCGAGCATGGCCCTGGAGAGCCAGAAGGAGAAGGGGAGTTGCGCGGCCTTACCGAGGGCGGCTGCGAGCACACCAGCGGCGGCCAGATGCAGCCAGGGACCCTCGAGTGATGCCAGGGCGTCGAGGGACAGCCCGGCGGCCATCGGTGCTCCGGCGAGGGTCGCGCCCGCTGCGAGGTACAGGCCCAGGTCTCCCGCGCGCGTCGTGAGGAAGGCGGTGGCCCCCGCGGTGACCGGCTCGTCCTCGCGCCAGTGGAAAGCGATGAGTGCGTAGGAGGTGGCCCCCATGATCTCCCAGGCGAGGAGGAGCCCGGTCAGGGTCGCGGCCAGGGCGGTGAGCAGCACCGCGGCCTCGAAGATCAGCATCAGGCCGAAGAACCGGGGTCGCTCGCGGCGGATGTCGGACGCGGCGAAGACCAGGACGAGCAGAGTGACGGCTGCGACGGTCACCAGTACGAGAGCGGACAAGCCGTCGACCCGCAGCCTCAGGGGCCCGCCGGCCATGAACGGCGTCTGCGTGGCGGGACGGGTCACCGCGGCGGCGATGGCGAGCGCGAGGAGCACCGCGGACACCGATACGGCCACGGCGGGCGCCGATCGGCCGGTACCTCCCGAAGGGACGGCGGGCTCCCGGGGCCGCCGGCCGCCGCTCAGGGCCAGCACGCCGCCGACCACGGCGGGCAGCCCGACGAGCGTCCACAGCAGCCAGCTCACCCCTTGAGCTCCGCGGCCATGTCCGTCATATCGGCTTCCTTGGCCCGGTACAGAAGCGTGACGACGGCGAATCCCATGGCCATTTCCACCGTCATGGCGGTGATGACCACCAGCACCAGCACCTGCCCGTCCGGGGCGGGAGCCAGGAAGTACCAGAAGGCCGCGGCGGCCAGGATGACGCCGTTGAGCATGAGTTCGAGGCCCATCATCACCATGACCACCGACTGCTGGCTCAGCGCGCCGAAGAGGCCGATCGCCAGCAGGGCTGCGGCAAGTACGAGAAAGAGCTCCAGTGTCATGACGCGCCTCCACGGGCGCCGCCGGCCGGTTCGCGGGCGGGGCCCTGCGCGGCCTGCTCTTCCTTACGGTCGTAACGGCTGCGGTGTGCGGCCAGGACCACGGCGGCGACGATCGTGGTGAAGAGCACCGCACCGACCGAGATCATCACCAGCATCTTCATCCCCATCACCGCTTCTCCTGCGGCCCTGGTGGTGTCCGACGGCGGGGTGCCGCGGCGATCGGGCCATGGCACGAGCAGCGCGCCGGCGGTCAGAGTGATGAACACGCCGACGGACAGGACCAGGGCACCGCGCTTGTTGTGCAGCATGGACATCGGCATGAGACCGGCGGGATTCATCATGAACATGATCATGAAGACGGCCATGATCGCCATCTCCATCACCATCATCAGGATGGTCACCACGCCGAGGTAGGCCAGATCCAGCAGCAGCAGTTCCGCGCCCACGGCAACGAACGACAAGGCCAGCGCATACGTCGCCCGGGCCATGGAGTCCACACGGAAGACGGCCACCCCCGCGGCGACCGCCACGACCGCCAGCGCGCCGAACAGCGCCAGTTGCAGAAAGTTCACCCCTTCACCACCGTGACCACGGAGACGGCCAACACCTGCAGCAGCACGGCCGGCAGCACCATGAGCCAGGCCACGGGTGCGAGCCGGTCAGCGCGCACCACAGGCAGCCGCCGCGCAGCGACGAGAACGGCGAGCACGACGAGCGTTTTGACCAGGGACCACAGCCACCCCGGCAGCCACGGTCCCGCCCCACCGCCGAGAAAGAGGGCCACGGCCATGCCCGACCCCGCCGCCAGCAGTGCGTACCGGCCCGTCAGCAGCAGGAGACGGTCCACGCCGGCTGCCTCGGCGAGGACTCCCCCCGCGGTGTCGCGGCCCGCCGGATAACCGAACGGCCCCCACATGCTGAACCCGGCCACCGAGGCCAGGAACACCACGAAGGCGACCGGCATCCACACCACGAACCACAACCCGCTCTGGGCCGCGACCACGTCTCCGATGCGGAGGCTGCCCGCCGCCACTGCCGGTGCAGTGAGCGCGAACATGAGCGGCAACTCGTAACTCAGTGCCTGGGCGAGAAACCGATGACCGCCCACCAGGCCGTACACGCTGTTGGGCCCCCACCCGGCCAACCAGACCACCGCCCATACCAGCACGTCCATGGCGTTGAACCAGACGATGCCCACGGACAGGTCGGCCACCGTCCGCCCGCCGACGGGGATGACCACCGCCATCAGCAGGGCCACCACGACGAGGCCGGCGGTCCCGACAGGGCGGAGCAGCCGGTCCGGGGCGACCGTGGTCCGGTTCCGCTGGCGGAGCAGCCGGGCCGCCTCCACCAGCGGCAGGTCCCAACGGCGCTCGGCTGCTGCTCCGTCGGGGTCCGCGGGTGCCGGGGCTCTCTGCAGGGCGCCGTCGAGGACGGCACCGGCGAAGGCGACGACCAGCAGCAGCACCGCAGCGGGAATGACTGCCCACGTGGGCACTCCGGTCACGGTCATCGGCCCGCCGCCTCTCCCCGGCCGGAGGGCTGCCACGCCGCCCGGACCCATTCATCGGGGTCCGGGTCGAAGCTGGCCGCCAGCAGCCTGGCTTCCGCCAGGTCCAAGCCGGGCATGAGTTCGAGTGCTGCGGTGAGCAGCGCCTGCGACGGACCGCCCGCAGGACCGGGGCGCCCCCGTGGGCCGTCCTCGGGAAGCGATCCGCCGGAGAGCAGGGCGTCCGTCTCGGTGAGCCACTGCCGCCAGCGCGCGGTCGCGTCACCCGGAGCCCGTGCACGAGCCGCCGGGCCGCCGACGCCGAGGCGGGCCGCGTGCTCGGCGCTCAGTACCCCGACACGGTCGGTCGACCAGTGCAGCAGTGCGGATTTCTCCACCCGGCGCCGCCACCGGAGGAAGTCCTCGTGCAGTGCGGGGTCAGGGAGTTCCGCCATGGCCCGGTCACGGAAAGCGCGGGCCCGGCGTGCGGCAGCTTCCCATCCGGCCACGGCGAGCAGCCGTCCCAGGGAGTCCAGATACGAGGCCGCCACCCGCTGCCGCCGCGCGGCATGGTCCCCGGCCGCGCTCCAGAAGACGGGGCCGTCCGCATCCGGCGAAGCGACCACCCGGCCGTGCGCCTCCTGCACCACGTCGCCCTGCAGCACCGCATGCACGACGAGACCCGCAGGCCACTCCGGCAGCACCGGCCCCAATGGAACGTGCAGGACATCGAGCTTCAGCCCGTCCCGGTCCGGGGCGGTGCCGGCCATCGCAAGCCCGCCCGGCATCTCCATACCGGAATCCTCGTCGCCCTCGCCGTGCCCGTGCTCCCCGCCGTGACCGTGGTGCTCGTCGCTCCGCTCGGCCCGCTTGTGCCGTTCGCTCCACTCGTCGTCACGGCGGGCGGCATCGCGCAGCTGTCCTGGTCCGCACAGCTCCGCGACCAGCTGCTGAAGCACACCAACCGCCCCGTCGGGGCGCACGGCCCGGCCACGTACTCGCGGGCCGGGCATCTGCTCCCACAGCGCCTCCACGACCCAGCACATCTCATCGGAGGGCTCGCCCGCCACCAGCAGGATGTCCGCGTCCGCCGGTGTCAGCGCGAACCGCCCACCAACCCGCGGGACAGCCCCCTCCACGGCGATGCGCACCGCAGTCGCCCCCGGGCACGCCACCAGCAGAATGTGCGGCCGGCGAACGGCGTACGTATCCAGGACCCGGCGCCAGCCGTGCGCGAGCGTCCTCATGCCCACCGCAGAGCGCCTTCCCGCCATGCGTAGACGACACCGCACATCAACAGGCCCAGGAAGGTGAACATCTCCACCACCGCAGCGGCGCCCATATCGGCGACGACAACCGCCCACGGGTACATGAAGAGCATCTCCACATCGAAGGCCAGGAAGAGCAGAGTGAGCACATACCAGCGGGCGTGGAATCGGGACCACGCATGCTCATCAGGCTGCCCGCCACTCAGAAACGGGCCCGCCGCCAGCGGAGACGCACGCACCGCAGTCAACCCATGCAGCAGACGCAGCCCGACAACCGCGGCCACGCCGAGAAGCAACATGACGGCCGCATCCAGGAACTCACGCATGCTCACCATTCCAAGGCCGAGTAGAAATGCGACTGTGTACCCGTCTACCCGGACTCGATGCCCGGCTCTCCGCGTCCGCACGGCCGGAACCCGATCAGCGCAATGTGCAGGAAGACCGCGTTAGTTAGCAGCCCGGCAAACGGTGCCCCGTTATCAGCCCTTTTGCATACACAAGGGGGAGTGCCGGCCGCTGTCAGAGATCGGATGCAGGCCCTGACCCACCCCTGTACGACCGAGTCCCCTCGGCTTGCCCGTGCCTCGTGACACCTCGCTGGAGACAGGGACCCTGCCTGCGCCCCATAACCCTTCGCACCTGTATCTCGCGTTTCATCGATCACCGCATTGCCGAGGTACCGGTAGCACTGCAGGAAATGCGACAGGCAACCCAATGCCCGCGCTACAGCCCTACCTCAGCCTCTGCGAACAGTGAAACGATTCTGCATCATAGACAGGCCCCCAGGGGGCAAATCGTGCATTTTCGATAACC
>DOWQ01000554.1 GCA_003519485.1 Streptomyces sp.
CGGCCGGCAGCGCGCCCGCCGCCCGGGCGAGCTGTGAACCCGCACCGTCCGTAGCGCTCTTCGGGTTCTCGGCTTCCAGCAGTCCCACCGCGTGCCGGCCGAGCTTCGCCACCAGCGGGCCCGGCAGCCAGGGCTCGCCGTCCGCGTCGCCCTCGCGGGCCGTACGGTCCAGCACCCGGGCGGGGGCCGGCCGTTCCGCCGGATCCTTCGCCAGGCAGGCCGCGACGACGTCGCGCAGCTCCTCGGGCAGCGCGGCCAGGTCCGGCTCCTCCTGTGCGATGCGGTACATCAGCGCGTGCGCCCCGCTGTCGGCGGTGCCGAACGGGGTCCGGCCGGTCGCCGCGTAGGCCAGGACGGATCCCAGGCAGAAGATGTCGCTCGCGGCCGTGAGCGGCTCGCCGCGCACCTGCTCCGGCGACATGAAGCCGGGGGAGCCGACGGCCGCGCCGGTCGAGGTCAGCCCGCCGCTCGCGCCGGACGCCTCCAGCGCGCGGGCGATGCCGAAGTCGATGACGCGCGGGCCGTCGAGGGTGAGCAGCACATTGGACGGCTTGAGGTCGCGATGGATGATCCCGGCCGCGTGGACGGCCTGCAGGGCCCGCGCGAGGCCGGCGGCCAGGATGCGTACGGTGCGGGCCGGCAGCGGGCCGTGGTCGGCGGTGACGACCTGGTGCAGCGAGGGGCCGGCGACGTATCCCGTGGCCAGCCAGGGGATTTCGGCCTCGGTGTCGGCGTCGAGTACCGGCGCGGTCCACTCGCCGCCGACCCGGCGCGCCGCCTGCACCTCCTGCCGGAAGCGGAGCCGGAATTCCTCTTCACGGGCCAACTCCTCCCGCACCAGCTTGACCGCGACCGTGCGGCCCCGGTCGCTGCGGGCCAGGTAGACCCGGCCCATCCCGCCCTCACCGAGCCTGCCGAGCAGCCGGTAGGCACCCAGTACACCCGGGTCCCGAGGTCCCAGCGCGTCCATCCGTTTGCGTCCCTTCCCCGGTTCCCCCGACTCGCACACCCGGCGGAGAATAGCCCTCGGCGCGAACGAAGGTGACGACGCACCCGGCCCGCACCCGGTTCCGGTGGCCCGCGCGCGCTCGGCATCACCTTGCCACCGAACGCGCCCGGCGGGTCGCCGAGGGCGGGTCATTCTCCGGATACGGGACCGGGCGGGGCGGCCGGCCGCGGTGTCATTCCCCTCGCGCGCCGAGCGAGTCGAGCGCCCCGGACAGCGACTCCAGCGTCTCCAGCGCCTGCCGGAACTCCACCGGGCCGCCCAACTCCCGCGTCAGCCGGGCCGCGAGCTCCGCGTGCGCCGGGGTGATCCCGTCGACCGCCGCGAGCCCGGCCTCCGTCGGCGCGAGCAGCTTCGCCCGCCGGTGCGCCGGGTTCGGTACGTACGCGGCGAGGCCGCCCGCCACCAGCAGGTCGGCGATCCGCTGCACGCTCTGCCGGGTGATGCCCATGGCGCGGGCGACGTCGGAGACGGGCAGCGGCTCGTGGAGTACGGCGCCCAGCACCTGCCACCGGGCGGCGGTGAGCCCGGCGGGGCGGGCCAGCGCCTCGGCGACCGCGAGGAACTGGCCGTTCAGCCGGAAGGCGGCCAGGGCCGTACCGGACAGCAGGTCGGGCTCGTTCACTCGCCGCCGTCCCGGCCGCTGCCGTCCGCCGTGCCGGCCGCGTCCGCCGCGGCCGCCTCGGCCGCGCTCATCAGGGTCAGGAAGGCGGTCGGGTCGGAGTTCCGGTACAGCCGGAACCAGGCGTCGAGGACGTGCGGCTCCATCAGGTGCAGCTCCGCGAGGATCTCCCGGGCGAAGGCGACGGGCTCGGTCGGGCCCGCCGTGATCAGCCCGCGGTCGGTGACGGCGTCCTGGTCGAGGTAGCGGTCGTGGCCCTTGTAGCCGGGCTGTTCCGCGAGGTACTCGGCGACGGCACTGGTGTGCTCGCGGTCGTCGAGCAGCCCTTCCCGCGCCAGTCCGGCCGTGGCGCCGCAGATGGCGGCCACCGGCACTCCGGCCTGGAGGAAGGCGCGGGCCCGGGCGGCGAACGGCGCGAGGTCCTCGCCGGAGTCCCACAGCTGTGCGCCCGGCAGGATCAGCAGCGAGCTGTCCTCCGACCGCAGCGCGTCGAGCGCCAGGTCCGGCAGCAGTCGCAGGCCGCCGAGGGTGGTCACGGGGGCGCCGGTGAGCGAGACGGCCCTGACCTCGACGGGGTCGCGGGGTGCCCGGTGGTACGGGGTGCCGCTCACGGCCGTGGCCGCGTATCCGTACTCCCAGTCGGCGAGCGTGTCGTAGACGGCGATGTGCACGGTCTTCTTGCTGGTCATGTTGTCCCCCGGTCTCCGGGCCGCGGACCACCCGAGGCCCATTGACAGCATGCTGTCGAAAACCTGGTGCCGTGTCAATGGGGCCGGGGTGACGGAGAGAGCGGCGGGAATCGCCAGGGGGCCGGGAGCCGGGAGCGGGTGCCCGCCCGGCTGGGGCCGCCGTCCGGCCCCGTCCGGCCCGACAGGGTGCCGGGTGGCGCGGCCGAAGCCGTACACAGTGAAGGTGTCGGCGGACCGGTGGGTTCCTTACGCTGGGCCCCATGACCCCGGTGACTCCTTTTTCCGCAGATTCGCAGGCCGGGCAGGCCGTCAAGGCCGCCGACCGCGCCCACGTCTTCCACTCCTGGTCCGCGCAGGGACTCATCGACCCGATGGCCGTGGCGGGCGCCGAAGGCTCGTACTTCTGGGACTACGACGGCAACCGCTACCTCGACTTCTCCTCCCAGCTCGTCAACACCAACATCGGCCACCAGCACCCGAAGGTCGTCGCGGCGATCCAGGAGCAGGCCGGCCGGCTGTGCACCATCGCGCCCGGCTTCGCGGTGGACGTCCGGTCCGAGGCCGCGCGGCTGATCGCCGAGCGCACCCCGGGCGACCTGGACAAGATCTTCTTCACCAACGGTGGTGCCGAGGCCGTGGAGAACGCGGTCCGGATGGCCCGGCTGCACACCGGCCGCCCCAAGGTGCTGTCCGCGTACCGCTCGTACCACGGCGGCACCGCCGCCGCGATCAACCTCACCGGCGACCCGCGCCGCTGGCCGTCCGACACCGCCTCCGCGGGCGTCGTGCACTTCTTCGGCCCGCACGCGTACCGCTCCCACTTCCACGCGGAGACGGCGGAGCAGGAGTCCGAGCGGGCGCTGGAGCACCTCGAACAGCTGATCTCCTTCGAGGGCCCGCAGTCCATCGCCGCGATCATCCTGGAGACGATCGCCGGCACGGCCGGCGTCCTCGTGCCGCCGCCCGGCTATCTCGCCGGGGTCCGGGAGATCTGCGACCGGCACGGCATCGTCTTCATCCTCGACGAGGTCATGGCCGGCTTCGGCCGTACGGGCCGCTGGTTCGCGCTCGACCACTACGGCGTCACGCCCGACCTGCTGACCTTCGCCAAGGGCGTCAACTCCGGCTACGTACCGCTCGGCGGCGTCGCCATCTCCGCCGAGATCGCCGCGACCTTCGACCAGCGGCCGTACCCCGGTGGTCTCACCTACTCCGGGCACCCGCTGGCCTGCGCCTCCGCGGTGGCGACGATCAACGCGATGACCGAGGAGCGCATCGTGGAGAACGCCGCCGAACTCGGCGAGACCGTGCTCGGCCCCGGGCTGCGCGAGATCGCCGAGCGCCACCCGTCGGTCGGCGAGGTCCGCGGCATGGGCGCCTTCTGGGCGCTGGAACTGGTACGGAACCGGGAGACCCGGGAGCCGCTGGTGCCCTACAACGCGTCGGGGGCCGCCAACGCGCCGATGGCGGAGTTCGCGGCGGCCTGCAAGGCGCGCGGACTGTGGCCGTTCGTGAACATGAACCGCACGCACGTCGTACCCCCGTGCACGATCACCGCCGAGGAGGCCAAGGAGGGCCTGGCCGCCCTCGACGAGGCGCTCTCCACCGCCGACGCCCACTCGGTCTGACGGCCGGCGGAACGGCCGTCCCGCCGTACGGCACGGACCCGCGCCGCCCGCTCCGGCGGCCGGCGCGGGTCCGGCGGGGAGCGCCCGCGCGGGCTTCGCCTATCGTGAGGCGGGAGTCCACGCGTCGCGCGGACCCGTGTACGGCGAAGGAGAACGACACCATGCCGGCCAGCGGCAGCGCCCATCGCAGCTCTGCTGTCACCCGCGACACGCTGCGGCAGCAGATCGCCGACGCGCTCCGGGACGAGGTGCTGGCAGGCCGGCTGCCCGCCGGACAGCACGTCGCCGTCAAGGAGATCGCCGACCAGTACGGCGTCTCCGCCACCCCCGTGCGCGAGGCGCTGGTCGATCTCTCCGCGCAGGGCCTGATCGACCTGGAGCACCACCGCGGCTTCCAGGTGCACCGCTTCAGCACCGACGACTTCCGCGACATGGTCGAGGCCCGCACCCTCATCGTCGACGGCATCTTCCGGCGCGCGGCGCAACGGTTCCCGGACGCCGTCACCAGCCCCTCGGCCCTCCGGTCCGTACGGCGCCGGGCGGAGGAGGCCGTACGCGCCGCCCGCGCGGGCGACCTGGACATCCTCATCGGGCACGACCTGCGCTTCTGGCGCGAGCTCGGCTGCCTCGTCAGCAATCGGTACATCAGCGACATGCTGGACCGGGTGCGGGTGCAGAGCTGGGTGTTCGCCGTGCCGTACCTGCGGGACGAGGAGGTCCTGCGGGGCCGCCTGTGGTGCGGCCACAGCGCGCTCGTCGACGCCATCGCCCACCGGGACGGGCCCGCCGCCCAGCGCATCGTCGCCGAGTACAACGACCACTCGCTCGCCCTGCTCGACGGGCTCGTGACCGGGCAGGGGCAGCAGTGACGGCCCGCACGGCGACCGGCGGCCGCGGCGCCCGCGGCCTCCGCCGGAACCGCGTTCCGGCCCGGGCCCGGGCCGGCAGGGCCTCCTCCCGGTGAATCCCCGTCACCGCACGGCCGTGCCCGCTCCCCGGCCGTCGGCTCCCCCGTTCGTCGATCTGACCGTCGTCATACCCGCCTACAACGAGGGCCGGCGGCTGCGCCCCGGCGTGGAGGAGGTCTGCCGCTACCTCCGCGCGGGCGGTGCCGGTGGTGCGGGCGGTGCGGGTGCGGGCGGTGCGGGCGGGAACTGGGAGCTGATCGTCGTG
>DOWQ01000689.1 GCA_003519485.1 Streptomyces sp.
GGCACCGGCTACGACGCGATGCGCCCGGCGGCGCCTCGGCCGCAGGCCCCGCGCCCGCAGGCACCGCGCCCGGCCCCCTCGCCGTACGACGACCCGTACGGCCGCCCGTACCAGGGCCGCGGCTACTGAAGCAGGCCCCCGCCGGACGGTCCGCCCCTGCTGGCAGACTGGTCCCATGCCGAATCCCTCCCTCCGTGCGCTGCACCTCTACCCCGTCAAGTCCCTCGCTGGGTTCGCGCCCGGTGAGGCGCTGGTACGGCCATGGGGGCTGACGGGTGACCGGAGATGGCTGCTGACCGGCGCGGACGGCACCATGCTCACCCAGCGCGGCAATCCGCGGCTCGCGCTGGTCACTGCCACACCGCTGGGGGAGGGCGGTCTCGAGGTCAGCGCGCCGGGACAGGGGAGCCTGCGCGTGGACGTACCGCCGCCGGACACGACGGTCGCGGTGGAGGTCTGGCGGGACAAGGTCGAGGCGGTGCCGGCGGATCCGGCCGCCGACGCGTGGTTCAGCGCGTACCTGGACACCGAGGTGCGCCTCGTCCACATGGACGACCCGGCCCGCCGCCGGAGCATCGACCCGGCGTACTCCCGGCCCGGTGAGACCGTGAGCTTTGCCGACGGATTCCCGTTGCTGATCACCACCACCGCATCCCTCGACGCCCTGAACTCCCTGATAGCGCAGGGGGATCATGCCGACGAAGGGCCGCTGCCGATGAACCGTTTCCGGCCGAACGCCGTCATCGACGGCACCGCGCCGTGGGCGGAGGACGGCTGGAGCCGGCTGCGGATCGGGGAGGTCTCGTTCCGGGTGGTCAAACCGTGCGGCCGGTGCGTCATCACCACGACCGACCAGCGGACCGCCGAACGCGGCAAGGAACCGCTGCGCACGCTCGCCCGGCACCAGCGGACCGGCGACCGGCTGGTCTTCGGCCAGAATCTGATCCCCGAGGGCAGCGGCACCCTCCGGCTGGGTGATCCGGTGGAGGTCGTCGAGCGGGAGGCCGGCGCAGGCCGCTGACCGGTCAACTCCCCTGCTGTGCGCACGCTACGGTGGGTCGCCAGCACATACAGCCGTACGCGGCGAACAGACGCACGAGGTGGGGGCACAGCAGCAGCATGGCACCACAGGGCACGGTCCAGGTGACGTACACCGGCACGTCGCGGTGGCGGCGCCGAACGGGCGAGTACGCCTCTCTCGCCGCGGCCCTCGAGGCCGCCGGGGACGGGGATGTGCTGTCGATAGCACCCGGCACCTATCGCGAGAACCTCGTCGTCCGGCACGCGGTCACCCTGCGCGGCCCCGACGGCGCCCGCGGCTCCGTCCGGCTCGCCCCGGTGGACGGCGTCGCGCTGACCGTACGGGCCTCCGCCGGCGTGCACGACCTGCACATCGAGGGCCAGGACTCGGCGTCCCCGGCGCTGCTGGTCGAGGACGGCGCGGCCGAGCTGTCCGGCATCCGGGTGGCCACCCGCTCCGCCGTGGGTATCGAGGTGCGGGGCGGCGCCCGGCCGACCGTGCGCCGCTGCACCGTGGACAACCCGGGCGGCATCGGCATCAGCGTGCTCGACGGCTCCGGCGGGATCTTCGAGGACTGCGAGGTCGTCTCGGCCGGCCAGTCCGGCGTGGCCGTGCAGGGCGGCGCCCACCCCCGCCTGGAGCGCTGCCGTATCCATCACGCCTCGGGCGCCGGGATCTCGCTGTCCGGCGAGGGCAGTTCGCTGGACGCGTTCGGCTGCGAGGTGTACGAGATCAAGGGCGCGGGCGTGCGGATCGCCTCCCGGGCCGTCGGGCACCTCACCGACTGCACCGTGCACCGGACCACCTCCGACGGGGTCACGCTCGACACCGACGCGGCCCTCACCCTCTCCGACTGCGACATCCACGACATCCCGGAGAACGCGATCGACCTGCGTTCCCGTTCGGTGCTCACCCTCACCCGCAGCAAGGTGCGCCGCTTCGGCCGCAACGGGCTGTCGGTCTGGGACCCGGGCACCCGCGTCGACGCCCACCAGTGCGAGATCCACGACAGCACCGGCGACTACCCGGCCGTGTGGGTCAGCGACGGCGCGGCGGCCGTGCTCGACTCCTGCCGGCTGCACGACGTGCCGGACGCGCTGTTCGTGCTGGACCGCGGCTCCCGCGCCGATGTGGTGGACAGCGACATCTCGCAGGTGCGCAACACGGCCGTGTCCGTGAGCGACGGCGCCTCCGCCCAGCTCGACGACTGCCGGATCCGGGAGGCAGCCACCGGCGCCTGGTTCCGCGACCACGGCACCGGCGGCACCCTCTCCGGCTGCTCCATCGACGACACGGCGACCGGCATCATCGTCACCAAGGGCGCCGACCCCACCGTCGAACGCTGCACAGTCGTCTCACCGTCGGAGTCCGGCTTCTACGTCTCCGCGGAGGGCCGCGGCACCTTCAAGTCCTGCCGTGTCACCGGCAGCGGCGGCTACGGCTTCCACATCATCGACGGCTGCCGTACCTCGCTGACCCGCTGCCGCACCGAGCGCTGTGCCCGCGGCGGTTACGAGTTCGCCGAGCCCGGTCCCGTCAGCGAGGACTGCACCAGCGACGAGAGCGCCACGACCCACGCCGCGGAGGCCGGACCGGCCACCGCGCCCGCGGTGGCGACAGCCGGGACCGCGGGCCTGCTGGCGCCGATATCCGCGCGGCCCGCGGCTCCCGCAGCGGTGTCCGGGCCCGTCGCCGAGGCGCCGCCCTCGCGGCCCCCGGACGAGGTGCTGGGCGAGCTGGACACCCTGGTCGGCCTGGACAGCGTCAAGCGCGAGGTCCGGGCGCTCACCGACATGATCGAGGTCGGCCGGCGCCGGCAGGCGGCGGGGCTCAAGGCCGCCTCCGCACGGCGTCACCTCGTCTTCACCGGATCGCCCGGCACCGGCAAGACGACGGTCGCCCGGCTCTACGGCGAGATCCTGGCCGCGCTGGGTGTGCTGGAACTCGGCCATCTCGTCGAGGTGTCCCGGGTCGACCTGGTGGGCGAGCACATCGGCTCGACGGCGATCCGGACCCAGGAGGCGTTCGACCGGGCGCGCGGCGGCGTGCTGTTCATCGACGAGGCGTACGCCCTCTCCCCGGAGGACTCCGGGCGCGACTTCGGCCGCGAGGCCATCGACACGCTCGTGAAGCTGATGGAGGACCACCGGGAGTCGGTGGTGGTGATCGTCGCCGGCTACACCGCCGAGATGCGGCGCTTCCTCGACGTCAACCCCGGTGTGGCCTCCCGCTTCTCCCGCACCATCACCTTCGGCGACTACACGCCCGAGGAGCTGCTGCGGATCGTGGAACAGCAGGCGGAGGAGCACGAGTACCGGATCGGCGAGGGCGCGGAGGAAGCGCTGCTCAAGTACTTCACGCTGATCCCCAAGGGTCCGGCGTTCGGCAACGGGCGCACCGCCCGGCAGACCTTCGAGGCGATGGTGGAACGCCACGCGGGCCGGGTCGCCCAGCTGTCGCAGCCGACCACCGACGACCTGACCCTGCTCTACCCCGAGGACCTCCCCGAGCCTCCGTGACGGCCCGCCCCGACCGCCCACGCCGCCCTGTCGCCACCGCCACCGTCACCGTCACCGGGGCCGGGTCCGGGATCGGGATCGGGATCGGGATCGGGTCCGGGTCCGGGATCGGCGGCGGGGCGCTGGCGCGGCACCTCCG
Source organism: Streptomyces sp. (assembly GCA_003519485.1). Taxonomy (GTDB): domain Bacteria; phylum Actinomycetota; class Actinomycetes; order Streptomycetales; family Streptomycetaceae; genus Streptomyces. The sequence goes on from DOWQ01000689.1 coordinate 3,680, forward strand.
GAAGCCGTGCCAGCAGGCCCGCGCGCTCCTCTGCGAAGGCGGGGTCGGCCTGGTATTCGGAGTGGCCCAGGATCGGAGCGGGCAGCGGGTGCAGCATCGTACGGCCGTACGAGAGCGGGTCCGCGAGCGGTCCGCAGTCGATCTCGGGGCCGGCTCCGGGGGGATCGCCGGCGCAGCCGGGGCCGGGCAGCAGCACGGGGCCGCCGATGGGGTCGGTCGCCCGCCACAGGTTGCGCCAGCAGTGCACTTCCCGGTGCAGGGCCCGCAGCGGGCCGGGGCCGAAGTAGGCCGGGAACCAGCGCCCGTAGAGGCGTTCGAGTGGTGAGCCGTAGGTGAGCAGGGCGACCCGGTTGCGGGTGTGCGGTTCCAGCTGCCAGATCGCGGCGGCGGCCAGCACGCTGCCCTGGGAGTGCCCGGAGAGGACGAGCCGGCCCCCGGTGCGGCGGGTCCAGGTGTCCATCCGCCAGGTGAGGTCGGGGACGGCGCGCTCGGCGTAGCAGGGGGGCGCGAAGGGGTGCGCCGCCCGCGGCCAGAAGGTGCCGACGTCCCAGAGGATCCCGATGGTCCGGCGGGCGGAGACGTCACGGTAGGCACGGCGGCCGCAGGCCAGGAAGACGATGAAGCCCAGCCCCATCAGCCAGGACCCGAGCGCCTGCGCGGTCTGGGCGACCGCCTCCACAGTCTCGGGGGTGCCCTCCGCGGCACGGCCGGGGACCTCGCTGCTGACCCAGGCCCCGGCCACCGCCACGCCGCCGAACAGCATGGTGAACAGGGCGGTCGCGCCGACGAACCAGGGGGCGCAGTCCGTGAGCCGCGCGCGGGCGAGGGTGCCGGCGATCCGCCGGGTGCGGGAGCTGTCCTCCGGCTCGCCGGGGTGGCCGGCGCTCACCGTACGGATCTCGTCGCGGCGCACCCGCCAGGTCTGCCCGGCGAAGTAGGCGGCCAGCACGGCGAGGACGACGAGCAGCAGCGGGATCACGGCCGCCTGCCAGGAGAGCACGACCGGCGGCCCTCCGATGTACCCGTCCTCCATCCCCGGGGTGCCGGGCCCGTCCAGCCAGTCGGCGACCCGCTGGGCGACGCCTCCGGACATCACCCCGCCCAGCGCGCAGGCGAGCATGGCGACGGCGGCCCCGCGGAAGCCGCGCAGCGCGGAGCGCGGGTCGGGGGACGTGCGGTGCAGCCAGGGGCCCGCGCAGCCGAGCGCGAGCACCAGGGCTCCCTGGGTGAGGGCGATGACACCGAAGGTCTCGTCCCCGGGCAGCAGGCCGGCCGAGGTCCAGCCCGGCCGGGA
>DOWQ01000690.1:0-1722 GCA_003519485.1 Streptomyces sp.
CGGGTGGGCCGGGGCGAGCCCGCCGCGCCGGGGGTGCCTGTCGTGCGCCGGGCCCCCGCAGGACGGGTGACGGGGCGTGGAGCCGGGACGGTCGCCGCGACGAAGAGGCCGAGGGCGAGGCCCGCGACGGCGATCGAGGCGATGCCCACCACCGAACGGGTCTGGGACAGCAGCAGCATGGCCAGGGTCGAGAAAATGACAGTGGCCGTACCGTAGGCGAACTGTGCGGCAGTCGGACGCGGCATGACGGGTTCCGTCCTCGGGACAGTGTTTGGGGGATGTCGAGTCGTGTGCTGTCCCGGGGGCCGTGGTGTCAGCCGCGAGGTGGTGCACCCCAGGGACAAACGCAACGTTCGCGCCGTAAAGAGACTCTACGGTCCTGTCTGCCCGAGCGGAACTGTTGGTAAGCGTGACCTAACCAACGGTGCCGGTGCACAGGGGGCGCACGGAATCATTCGCCGGCCCAACAGACGAGATGAGCGCGCCTGTTCGACCTTGACCGAACCGTCCGATTATCGGTCTCCGTCCACCAGGCTTCGTACACCTGTGGCGTGTGCAAGTCAAGATCTGTCTTTTTGGTCGGGACTCGGGTCCAATGCCCCCCGGAAGATGCAGTAGTGGGGAACACGCGGGAGGACGGCTCCAAGTGAAAAGCCAACGGAGGGCAGCGAGAACCGCGGCCCTGGCAACAGTCGTGGCGGCGATGGGAGCGGCGACCCTGCCGGCCATCGCCGCCGAATCGGACGACCGGCCGGCCACCGGTATCGAGCGCCACGACCCGGCCCCGGAGAAGGGGCAAGTGGAGCACGACCTGGACGGCCCGTTCAGCGAGCAGCAGGAGGAACAGCGCAAGGCGGCGCTGGACCAGGTCCTGTCGGGCGAGGCGAAGGCCGAGAAGCGCGGCGCCTCGCGCGTCGTCAAGCTCGGCAAGGGGAAGTACGTCGAGCTGGGCCGGGAGAAGACCGACAAGATCTTCACCATCCTGGTCGAGTTCGGCGACAAGGTGGACGACACCACGCAGTACGACCCGGACGGGCCGGACGGGCCCGAGCAGCCGTTCCCGAAGTACGGCGGCGCACCCGGGCCGCAGCACAACGAGATAGCCGAGCCGGACCGCAAGGTGAACAACAGCACCGAGTGGCACGCCGACTTCAACCGGGAGCACTTCAAGGATCTGTACTTCTCCGAGGAGGACGGCAAGCAGTCCCTCAAGAAGTACTACGAGAAGCAGTCCTCCGGCCGCTACTCGGTCGACGGCGAGGTCTCCGACTGGGTCAAGGTCGACTGGAACGAGGCCCGGTACGGCTCGAACTACTGCGGCGACAGCAACTGCGCCAACGTCTGGGACACGGTGCGCGACGGCGTGACGGCGTGGGCGGCCGACCAGAAGGCCGCGGGTAGGACCACCGAGGAGATCAAGGCGCACCTGGCCGAGTACGACCAGTGGGACCGCTACGACTTCGACGGCGACGGCAACTTCAACGAACCCGACGGCTACATCGACCACTTCCAGATCGTGCACGCCGGTGAGGACGAGTCCGCGGGCGGCGGCGCCGAGGGCACGAACGCCCTCTGGGCGCACCGCTGGTACGCGTACGGCGTCGACGCCGGCCGGACCGGTCCGGGCGACAACAAGGCCGGCGGCGCGCAGATCGGCGACACCGGCATCTGGGTCGGCGACTACACCATGCAGCCGGAGAACGGCGGCCTCGGCGTCTTCGC
>DOWQ01000690.1:1816-3428 GCA_003519485.1 Streptomyces sp.
TGGGCGTCGCCGAGTACAACACGAAGGACAAGCAGGCCCTCGTGGTCGAGCTGCCCGCCAAGTCGAAGACGACCACCATCGTGAAGCCCGCCGAGGGCGACAAGCAGTGGTGGAGCGACATGGGCAACGACCTCAAGAACACCCTGAGCCGCCCGGTCGACCTCACCGGCAAGTCCACCGCCGCCCTGGAGCTCAAGGGCTGGTGGGACATCGAGGAGAACTACGACTACCTCTACGCCGAGGTCTCCACGGACGACGGTGCCAACTGGACCCCGCTGGACGGCACCGCCAACGGCGAGGCCATCCCGCGCGACGGCGGCGACAAGCCGGCGCTGCACGGCACCTCCGGCGCGTACAGGGACCTGGTCTACCCGCTGGACGGCTACGCCGGTCAGCAGATCGACGTGCGGTTCCGCTACCAGACCGACGGCGGCCTGGCGCTGATGGGCTTCGCGGCCGACGCGATCACCGTCACGGCGGACGGCGAGGCGCTGTTCACCGACGGCGCCGAGGGTGACGACAACGGCTGGACGACCGATGGCTTCAAGCGCACCGGCGAGTCCTTCACCAACGAGTACCCGCAGTACTACATCGCCGAGAACCGGCAGTACGTCTCGTACGACACGACGCTCAGGACGGGCCCGTACAACTTCGGCTTCGCCTCGACGCGGCCGGACTGGGTCGAGCACTTCCCGTACCAGAACGGCCTGATGGTCTGGCTCTGGGACACCTCGCAGGCGGACAACAACGTGGGCGTCCACCCGGGTGAGGGCCTGATCCTCCCGGTCGACGCGCACGCCACGCCGGAGAAGTGGTCGGACGGCAGCCTGATGCGCAACCGCATCCAGGCGTACGATTCGCCCTTCAGCCGGTACCGCACCGACGGCTTCGCCATCCACAAGGACGGCGTCAAGTCCAAGGTTCCCGGCAAGCGGGGCGTCTCGGTCTTCGACGACCGTAAGGGTACGTACTGGTACGAATCCAACCCGACCGCGGGTGTGAAGGTTCCTGACACCAACACCCGGATCGACATTCTCTGGGAGCACCCGAGGGGCACCAAGATGATCCTCAAGGTGGGGCCCTCGACTCGATAGTCAGGCATCACCGCAGGTCAGAGCGTCAGCGGCCGTCGCCCTCTAGCGGGCGGCGGCCGTTGACGCTTAGATACGGGGGCGGGGATTCTTATTGACACCAAGTCTCGGGGGTTACGGAGAGGTATGACCGGCGGAGGATTCACCAAGCTCCCGGGCGGCAGCGTCGTGGTCGCGCTGTCGCTGCCACGTCCCGCGATACAGGGCCGCGGCGAGGCGGTCCGGGTACGGGTACTCGTCCATGCCGCGAACCGGCCGCGAGCCCTGACCAGGCTGCGGAATCTGGGGCTGCGTGCCGTCTATCTGCGGGGCAACGCCGAGCCGCCGACCCAGGACGAGGTCACCGCCGTGCTGCACCACCCCGACGGCCTCGTGTGGCGGTCGGTCCCGGACGACGACACGGAGTCCTGGCACCCCATCGCGGCGCTGCTCCGGCCCGCCCCGCAGCCGAGCTGACGGGGGCGCCGGGCTCCGGGGGCTCGGGTGACGCTCCGGCGGAGCCGCAGGGGCCGCGGCGGGCC
>DOWQ01000691.1 GCA_003519485.1 Streptomyces sp.
CGCCGGGCCGAGGCCGCCGTGCACGACCACCGCGGCCGGGGCCGCGCACCGCTCCGCCGTGTGCGGGGCGGGCCGCTCGGCGCCATCAGTGTGGTCGTACCAGCCGCGGCCCGTCTTGCGGCCGAGCAGACCCGCCTGCACCAGCCGCTGCTGGGCGAGGGAGGGGGTGAACCGGGTGTCGTGGAAGAAGGACTCCCACACGGAGCGGGTGACGGCCTCGTTGACGTCCTGGCCGATGAGGTCGGTCAGCTCGAACGGGCCCATCCGGAAGCCGCCGGACTCGCGCAGCACGGCGTCGATCGTGGCCGGGTCGGCGGCGCGCTCCTCGTACACCCGGAACGCCTCGGCGTAGAACGGGCGTGCGACCCGGTTGACGATGAAGCCCGGGGTGTCCGTGCAGAGCACCGGGGTCTTGCCCCAGGCCGCCGCCGTGGCGCACGCGCGCGTGGCCGCCGCCTCGTCGGTGGCGGAGCCGCGGACGACCTCGACCAGCGGCAGCAGCGGCGCCGGGTTGAAGAAGTGCAGGCCGAGAAAGCGTCCGGGCAGCCGCAGGGCGCCCGCGACGGCGGTGACGGACAGCGAGGAGGTGTTCGTCGCCAGCAGGCAGTCGTCCGCGACGACCGCCTCCAGCTCGGTGAACAGCCGGCGCTTGACCCCGGTGTCCTCGACGATCGCCTCCACGACGAGCGCGGCGCCGGCCAGCTCCCGGAGCTCCGCGGCGGGAGTGAGCCGGGCACGCGCCGCGTCACGGTCGGCGGCCGTCATCCGGCCCTTGCCGACCAGCCGGTCCAGCCGATCCACGATCTCCCCGGCGGCCTGCGCGGCGCGGCCGGGCGCGGTGTCGTGGAGCTGTACGGGATGTCCGGCCACGAGCGCGACCTGGGCGATGCCCCGGCCCATGGTGCCGGTGCCGACGACGGCGACGGTGCGATGGCGGTCCACGGGGGCGCCCGGGGCGCCCTGTACTGCGGTCATGCGCTGAATCCTCCCGGATGGGTCGAGGGCTGCCGGAAACGGATCAGCGGAACAGAGTTTTCCACAGGCACTTGTACCGACCGATCGTTCGGTTACTCTAAAGCCGTTGCCCACCCACAGCCGAGCTCGACGAGGAGTTGGTCAACCATGGCCGCCGATCTCACCGCACACCAGCTCATCGAGAAGCACCGCCCCACGCTCGACCAGGCGCTGGAGACGATCCGTACCCGTGCGTACTGGTCGCCCCACCCGGAACACCCCAAGGCCTACGGCAAGAATGCCGCCGCGGAGGGAAAGACGGCCTTCAAGGCGCTGCGCGGCAGCCGTCTCGGCCTCGGCCAGCCCGGCACCGACGACTGGGTGACCGGCGAGACCTCGCCGTACGGCCCCGATCTCGGCGTGGAGTACCCGCATCCCGATGTGGAGCTGCTGCTGCCCGCGATGCGGGCCGGGATGGCCGACTGGCGGCGGGCCGGCGCCGAGGCCCGGGCGATGGTCTGCCTGGAGATCCTGTCGCGGATCAGCGCCCGCACCCATGAGTTCGCTCACGCGGTGATGCACACCTCCGGCCAGGCCTTCATGATGGCGTTCCAGGCGGGCGGCCCGCACGCGCAGGACCGCGGCCTGGAGGCGGTCACGTACGCCTATGCCGAGCAGGTCCGCACCCCGGAGACCGCGGAGTGGTCGAAGCCGCAGGGCAAGCGCGACCCGATCGGGCTGACCAAGACCTTCACCGCGGTGCCCCGCGGCGTCGCGCTGCTCATCGGCTGCAACACCTTCCCCACCTGGAACGGCTATCCCGGCCTGTTCGCCTCCCTGGCCACCGGCAATCCGGTCCTGGTCAAGCCGCATCCGGGTGCCGTACTGCCGCTCGCGCTGACCGTCGAGGTCGCCCGCGAGGTGCTGGCCGAGGCGGGCTTCGACCCGAACCTGGTCGCGCTGGCCGCCGAGCGGCCCGGCGAGGGGCTGGCCAAGCACCTCGCCACCCGCCCCGAGATCCGGATCATCGACTACACCGGCTCGACGGCCTTCGGCGACTGGCTCGAGGAGAACGCCCAGCAGGCCCAGGTCTTCACCGAGAAGGCCGGCGTCAACACCGTCGTCGTCGACTCCACCGACGACTACCGCGGCATGCTGTCGAACCTCGCCTTCTCGATGTCGCTCTACAGCGGCCAGATGTGCACCACCCCGCAGAACTTCCTCATCCCCCGCGACGGCATCCGCACGGACGCCGGCCCCAAGTCGTACGACGAGGTCGTGACGGACCTCGCCGCCGCCGTGGACGGGCTGCTCGGCGACGACGCACGGGCGGTCGCACTGCTCGGTGCGATCGTCACCCCGCAGGTGAAGGAGCGCATCGACGCCGCCGCCGAATTCGGCAAGGTCGCGCTCGCCTCGCGCTCCCTGACCAACCCGGAGTTCCCCGAGGCCACCGTCCGCACCCCGGTGATCGTCAAGCTGGACGCGGCCAAGCCGGACACCGAGGCCGCCTACCTGTCCGAGTGCTTCGGCCCGGTGGCGTTCGCCGTCGCCGTGGGGTCGGCGGCGGAAGCTGTGGCGCTGCTGCGCCGTACGGTCCGGGAGTGCGGCGCGATGACCGTCGGCGCGTACACCACCTCCGAGGAGGTGGAGCGGTTGGTGGAGGACGCCTGCCTGGAGGAGTGCGCACAACTGTCGCTCAACCTGACCGGCGGGGTGTACGTCAACCAGACCGCGGCCTTCTCCGACTTCCACGGCTCCGGGGGCAACCCGGCGGCGAACGCCGCACTGTGCGACGGCGCCTTCGTGGCCAACCGCTTCCGCACGGTGGAGGTCCGCCGCCCGGCCTGAGCGCCGCCGGTGCGCACCCGGGGCCGGCCGCGAGCCCGGCCGGTCCCGGTCACTCCTTCACGGAGCCGCCCAGCATCCCCTCGATGAATCGCCGCTGCAGCACCACGTACACGATCACCACGGGCAGTGCGATGAGCACCGAGGCCGCCGCGAGCAGCGCCGTGTCGGAGCTGTGCTGCCCCTGGAAGAAGGCCAGTCCCAGCGGCACGGTCCGGTGCGCCTCGTCGCTGACCATCACCAGGGCGAGCAGGAATTCGTTCCAGGTCCACATGAAGACGATCACGACCATGGTGGAGATCGCGGGCCGCCCCATCGGGACCAGCACCCGCCACAGGGTCGCCCAGCTGGAGGCGCCGTCGATCCTGGCCGCGTCGATCACCGCCCGCGGACTGCTGCGGAAGTAGCCGCGCATCCAGAACACCCCGAAGGCCAGGGACTGCGCGGTCTGCGGCAGGATCAGCGCCCAGTAGGTGTCGGTCAGTTCCCAGGCCCGCAGGTCGAAGTAGAGCGGTACCACCAGCGCCTCCTGGGGCAGCGTCAGCCCCAGCACGAACAGGTAGAAGAGCCCCGTCGAGCCCGGGAAGCGCATCACGCCGAAGGCGTATCCGGCGAGCACGGCGAACAGCGTGGTGGCGCACACGACCGCGACCGTCACCAGCGCGGAGTTGGCGAGATAGCCGCCGAAGTGCCCCCGGGTCCAGGCGTCCGCGAAGTTCCGCCAGTTGAAGCCGTCCGGCAGCGCGAAGCCGGTGGCCGCCCCGGCCCGGTCGCCGAACGCCGACGACAGGATGCCCACCACCGGGGTGAGGGAGATCACCGCGAACAGCAGGAGGATGCCGTAGGTGGCGGCGCGCTCGAAGCGACCGGTCATGTGTTCCGCCCCTCCACGAACCGCGAGACCACGACCGTCAGCAGGAAGATCAGCACGGCGAGCCCCACGCCGACCGCCGCCGCCGAGCCGACCTGGTTGATCTCGAACGCCCGGTGGTAGACCTGGTACGCCGGTACGGAGGTGCTGTTCCCCGGCCCGCCGCCGGTCGTGATGTAGATCAGGTCGAAGTTGCGCAGCCCGGCGATGATGGTGAGGGTCAGCGCCACGGCGATCTCGGGGCGCAGCCCCGGCAGGGTGACGGCGAAGAACTCCCGTATCGCGCCGGCCCCGTCCATCCGCGCCGCCTCGTACAGCTCGCGGGGGATGCGCTGGGCGCCGGCCAGGAACAGCACCAGGCACAGTCCGGTCCCCACCCAGGTGCCGATCGCGCCGACAGCGGGCAGCGCCCAGGTGTAGTCGCCGAGCCAGGAGCGGGTCAGCGCGTCGAGCCCGACCGCCCGCAGCGTGTCGTTGAGCAGCCCGTCGGGCGCGAGGATCGACCGCCAGGCGACCGCCACGACCACCATCGCCAGTACCTGCGGCAGAAACAGCACCGTGCGGAAGAAGGTCATCCCGCGGACCCGGAACCGGGAGAGCGCCGCGGCCAGCAGCAGCCCGAAGAGGACCGGCAGCACCGCGTAGAAGAGCAGCAGCACGAGCGCCTGTCCGAAGGACTGCCGCAGGACCGGATCGCCCAGCAGGTCGCGGTAGTTGTCCAGCCCGGCCCAGGTCGCCACCGTCAGCCCGTCCCAGTGGACGAACGACAGCCACACCGTCTGGCAGAGCGGGAAGAGCAGGAACGCCGCGTACAGGGCGAGCGCCGGTGCCAGGTACAGATAGCCGACGGCGCGCGGCTCGCCCGGTGACCGCTTGCGGTAGCGCCCGGCGATCACCGCTGTCCCTCCCCGGCGGACCGCTGCTGCTTCTTCCGGAAGTCGCCGTAGTCGCGCTGGAGCGCGGCGGCGAAGCTCTCCGGGGAGACGCTGCCGTCGATGACGCCCTGGAGCTGGGCGGAGAGCGCGTTGTAGAAGGTCGGCGTCGTGTAGTCGAGATACGGCACGAGCCCGTCGTTCTCGGTCAGCCGCTCCCAGCCCTCGATCAGCTGGCCGTCGACGCTGCCGGCGGGCACCTCGCGGGCGGCCCGGCCGGGCACGGCCGGCAGGACGCCCTCCTCGGTCATGACGTCTGCCGCGTGCTCGCCGGTGATGTGGTCCAGATAGGCGGCGGCGACCTCCGGATGCCTCGACTTGGAGGTCACGGACCAGGCGAGCCCCTGGCCGCCGGTGGTCACCGGGCCCGCCCCGGCCGTCACGGGCGGCGGCGGCATCAGGCCCAGCTTGTCGCCCATGGGCTTCTTCAGGTCGGCGAGCAGCCAGGTGCCGGTGATGAGGAAGGCACCCTTCCCGTCGGCGAACTGCTTGGCCGCGTCGTCGTACCCCTTGCCGTTGGCGCCCTCGGGGAGATAGCCACGCTCCGCCCAGTCGGCGAGGGTACGGGCGGCCTCGCGGGTGTGCGCGTTGTCGAAGCCGTCGTCGCNNCGCCGCCGCCGAGGATCGTGTCCCGTACGGCCTCCGCGCCGCCCGCCTGGTTCTGCAGCACTCCGAAGGTGTGGATGGCCGGATACTGGTCGAGATTGCCGAACTGGACCGGCAGTTCACCGCGCTGCTTCAGCCGGGGCAGGGCGTCGGTGAAGTCCGACCAGGTCTCCGGCGGCTCGATGCCGGCCTTCTCCAGGATGTCCTTGTTGTAGTAGACGCCGACGTACTCCCCGGTCTGCGATATGCCGTAGAGCCGTCCGGTCCCGAAGCGGCTGCCGTCCGCGGAGACCCGGTTGAGGTTGAGAAGGGTGTTCGGATAGCGGGTGTTCCAGCCGTAGACGCCCGCGTAGTTGTCCAGCGGCAGCAGCAGCCCGGCCTTCACGAAGGCGACCATGTCGGGGTAGCCCTGGTTGGCCTGGACGACATCCGGCGGGTTGTTGCCGGAGACGGCCAGTTTGAGGGTGGTCTTGAGGTCCTCGAAGCTGCGGGCGACGCGCTTGATGCGGACGTTCGGGTACTTGTCCTGGAATTCCCGGTTGAGCCGCTCGATCTCGGCGTTCTGGCCGCCGCGGATCTCCTGGTCCCAGACCGTGAGCGTCACCTTTCCGGCCTTGCCGGGGTCGGGCGGACCGGTGACGGCCCCGGCGCCGTTCGGGCCGGCCGCCCCCGAGCCGTCGGTGCCTGGGACGCACGCGGAGGCCAGCAGGGCGGTGCCGGCGGCCAGCGCGGTCAGCGCGAGTGGGCCGTGCGCGGTGCGGGGGTGGCGGTGCGGGCTCATCCTGGGGGATCTCCTCCTCCTGGCGTCCGGGCGGCTGGTGCCGTCAGGAGGCGCGGAAACCGATGGTCGGGGTGGCCCGGCGCAGCGGCCAGTCGGTGGTGCCGGCGGGCAGCAGGTCGTCGAGGAACGCGTAGCGCCGCATCACCTCCTCGCTCTGGCCGCCGCACTTGGTGGCGTACTGCCACCAGGCAGCGACCTCGGCCCAGCCGGGCGCGGACAGCGAGCCGCCGAAGTGCTGTACGGACAGGCCGGCGGTGAGGTTGGCGAAGGCGAGCCGGTCGGCGAGCGGCCAGCCGGCCAGGGTGCCGGTGATGAACCCGGCCATGAAGACGTCGCCGGCGCCGGTCGGATCCAGGGACTCGACGTGCAGCGCCGGTACGTCGGCGCTCTCGCCGGTGAGCGAGTCGATGCCGACCGCACCGGCGGACCCCTTGGTGACGACGGCGACCGGCACCAGCTCGGCGAGCGCGCGGACGGCCTCCTCGGGGCTGCCCGTGCGGGTGTAGTGCTGGGCCTCGACGGCGTTGGGGAGGAAGGCGTGGCAGCGGGTGAGGTCGGCGAGGGTGTCCGGGTCCCAGGCGCCCGACTCGTCCCAGCCGACATCGGCGAAGATCTTGCTGCCCTCCTCGTGCGCCTGGCGGACCCAGCCCTCCAACCGGCGGCCGGGGTCGAGGGAGGCCACGCAGGCGCGGGAGCGCGGCCGTTCGGCGACGCTCACGCAGGGCTTGGGCGCCTCGTGGCCGTGCGAGACCATCGTGCGCTCGCCCTCGTACGCCATCGAGACGGTGACCGGCGAGTGCCAGCCGGGCGCGCGGTGGGAGGGGCCGAGGTAGATGCCCTCGTTGTCGGCCAGGCTCTCCCAGCAGTAGTCGCCGTAGACGTCGTCGCCGAAGGCGGCGGCCAGCGAGGTGCGCAGGCCGAGCCGGCGCAGCGCGGTGGCCATGTTGGCCACGCCGCCGGGGCTGGAACCCATGCCGCGGGCCCACGACTCGGTGCCGCGCACGGGCGCGTGATCGAGCCCGGTGAAGACGATGTCGAGGAAGACGGTGCCGGTCAGGAAGACGTCCTGCTCGGGGTCCCCCTCGCGGCGCACGGCTGCCAGCGGATCCATGGGGGCCGGCGACGATGCCGGATGGGCGGTTCCGGTGGTGCTCAACGCGCTGGTACCTCTCTGGCGAATCCGGCGGACTTCTGGCTGACAGCTGCCATTGCTGTGAGCGACACCTTGCAACCATGGACGGGGAAATGCAATACCTCAGTCACACTCGCGCATACTCGCTCACGAGGGGTACATTGCCGAGCATGTTGCGCGAGAACCGCCACGAACAGCTGCTGCGGCTCCTCCGCGAGGAAGGGGTGCTCCCCATCCGGGAGATCGCCGAGCGGCTGAAGGTCAGCGAGGCCACCGCCCGGCGGGACCTCACCGGCCTCAGCGAAGCGGGCCGGCTGACCCGGATCTACGGCGGTGCCGTCGCCCGGCCGCCGGTCGAGCGCCCGTTCGCCGAGGAGGAGGCGGACGACCTCGCCGACAAGGACTCCGTCGCCCGGCACGCCCTCACCCTCGTCGAGGACGGCGACGTACTGCTGCTCGACATCGGCACCACCGCGCTCCAGCTCGCCCGGCAGCTGCACGGGCGGAACGTCACCGTGGTGACCAGCAACCTCGCGGTGTACGAGGAGCTGCGCGACGACGACGCGGTCACGCTCGTGCTGCTGGGCGGCCGGGTGCGCCGCAACTACCGCTCCCTGGTCGGCCACATGACCGAGACGAGCCTGCGCGCGCTCTACGCCGACCGGCTGTTCCTGGGCACCAGCGGCGTACTGCCGGACGGCCGGGTGCTGGACACCACCGACGTGGAGGTGCCGGTCAAGCAGGCGATGCTGGCCTCCGCCCGGCACGTGGTGCTGCTCGCCACCGCCAAGAAGTTCCCGGGCACCGGGACCGCCCGGATCTGCGGGCCGCGGGACATCGGCGTACTGGTCACCAACCGGACGTCGGATCCGGCCACCCTCGCGGTGTTCCGCGAGGCCGGTGTGGAGGTTGTTCAGGTATGAGGCTGACCGTGCTGGGCGGCGGCGGATTCCGCGTGCCGCTGGTGTACCGGGCGCTGCTCGGCGACAGCGGCGAGCCGGAGGGCCGCTGCACCGAACTGGTGCTCCACGACACCGACCGCGGCAGGCTGGACGCCATCGGCGCCGTTCTCGCACACCAGGCCGAACAGCACACCGGTCCCGCGCCCGCCGTGCGCACCACCACCGACCTCGACGAGGCGCTGCGGGGCGCCCACTTCGTCTTCTCCGCGATCCGCGTCGGCGGGCTGGAGGGCCGCACCCGGGACGAGCGGATCCCGCTCACCGAGGGCGTGCTCGGCCAGGAGACCGTCGGCGCCGGCGGCGTGCTCTACGGGCTGCGCACCCTGCCGGTGGCCGTACGGATCGCGGAGCGCATCGCCGCCGTCGCCCCCGACGCCTGGGTCATCAACTTCACCAACCCGGCGGGCATGGTCACCGAGGCCATGGGCCGGGTCTTCCGCGAACGCGGCCTGGGCGACCGGGTGATCGGCATCTGCGACTCCCCGGTGGGGCTGTGCCGGCGAGCCGCGCGCGCCGTCGGAGCCGACCCCGACCGCGCGGACTACGACTACGTGGGCCTCAACCACCTGGGCTGGCTGCGCCGGGTGACGGTCGGCGGCCGGGACCTGCTGCCCGGACTGCTCGCCGACGCCCCGGCCCTGGAGTCCTTCGAGGAGGGCAAGCTCTTCGGCGCGGAGTGGCTGGGCGCGCTGGGGGCGCTGCCCAACGAATACCTGCACTACTACTACTTCAACCGCGAGTCGGTGGCCGCGCTGACCGGGGCGGACGCCACCCGCGGCGAGTTCCTGCGTACGCAGCAGGGCCGGTTCTACGCGGAGCTGGGGCGGGGCGGGGGCCCGGGTGCCGGTCCTGGCCACGGCGCCGGCCCGGGCAGCGGCTCTCCTTCGGACGCCGGCCCGGGTGGGCGCGGCTCCGGTTCGCGCGGCACGGCGGGGCCGGCCGCCGCGTACGAGGCCTGGGAACGGACCCGGCTCGAACGCGAGCAGACGTACATGGCCGAGAGCCGGGAGGCCACCGGCGGCTGGCAGCGCGACAGCTGCGACCTGGACTGCGGCGGCTACGACCGGGTCGCGCTGGCCCTGATGCGCGCGATCTCCCGCAACGAGCGGACGACCCTGATCCTGAACGTCCCCAACCGCACCGCCGTCCCCGGGCTCGACGCGGACGCCGTGGTCGAGGTGCCGTGCCTGGTCGACGCCGGGGGCGCGCGGCCACTGGCGGCGGGCGCCGTCGCGCCGGACCAGCTCGGGCTGATGCTTTCCCTCAAGGCGGTGGAGCGGTCGGCGATCGAGGCCGCCGCGAGCGGCTCGCGCGCCGCCGCACTGCGGGCTCTGGCCCTGCATCCGCTGGTGGACTCGGTACGGGTCGCCGGGCGGATCCTGGACGCGGCGGGCGGGTACTGAGCGGCAACACGGGGGCACCGGTCCGGGTGTACGGGCCTTGCGTACGGGCGTACGGGCGTACGCGTACGGGCGTAGAGGCGGGGCGTACGGGCGTACGGGTCTTGCGTACGGCGTTGAGCAAGCGGCGTCCGGCGCGCAGGACCGGCGTACGGAGCAAAGGGGGCGCCGGGCACACGAGCCCCCGGCGCCCGTGGCGCGGCGGCCGGCAGAGGGACCGGCTCAGGGGCAGCGGACATACGGGCCCAGCACGCACCAGTACGCAACCAGCACGGCCGGGCTCAGCCGAAGACGTGCGCCTGTACCCAGGCATGCATGGCGATGGCCGCCGCGGCACCCGCGTTCATCGACCGGGTGGAGCCGAACTGCGCGATCGAACACACCATGGCGGCATGCTTCCGCGCCTCCTCGGTCAACCCCGGCCCCTCCTGCCCGAACAGCAGTACGCACCGGCGCGGCAGCTCGGTGGTCTCCAGCGGCACGGAGCCGGGGAGGTTGTCGATGCCGATGATCGGCAGCCCCTCGGCCGCTGCCCAGGCGGTGAGGTCCGCCGTGTCCGGGTGGTGCCGGACGTGCTGGTAGCGGTCGGTCACCATCGCGCCCCGCCGGTTCCAGCGCCGCCGGCCGACGATGTGCACCTCCTTGGCCAGAAAGGCGTTGGCGGTGCGCACGACGGAGCCGATGTTGAAGTCGTGGCCCCAGTTCTCCACGGCCACGTGGAAGTCGTGGCGGCGGGTGTCCAGGTCGGCGACGATCGCCTCCCGCGTCCAGTAGCGGTAGCGGTCGACGACGTTGCGGCGGTCACCGTGCGTGAGCAGCTCCGGGTCGTACCCGTCACCGGTGGGCCAGGGCAGCGGATGCGGCCCGACGCCGACGACCTCGGGGCCGTAGCCCGCGTCGTACTGCACGGGCTCGGCCGGCCCGGACTGGTCCACCGGTGCGGACTGGTCCACCGGTGCGGCCGGGCCCGCCGGCTCGGCGGTGGGGGAAGGGGTTTCGCTGCTCACCCGACGAGAGTATGGGGCTGGGCCTCCACGGTGCTTCCGGCCTCCGGCCCGGGTGCCCTGCGGCGCGGCAGCCGGTCACGCGCGCGTGCCGCGGCCCGGCCCAGTGTCCGCAGCAGCCCGGTCGGCAGGAAGACCGCGTCCGCCGCGATCATGGCGAGCGAGAAGAACGGCAACCCGAGTACGACCGAGATGAACAGGTGTTCGGTCATCATCACGGCCAGCAGGACGTTCTTGACCTTGCGATTGAAGAGCGTGAAGGGGAAGGCCACCTGCACGATCACGGTGCCGTAGGTGATCAGCATGACCATCACGCCGCTGGAGCTGAGCGCGTCGGACAGCGCCGGCCAGGGCGAGAAGTAGTCCAGGTGCAGCGGGTAGTGCAGCGCCGTGCCGTCCTGCCAGCGTGAGCCCTGCACCTTGTACCAGCCGGCGGTCGCGTAGATCAGGCAGACCTCGGCCATGATCACCAGCAGCGCGCCGTTGTGCACGAGGTTCGCGACGACGTCCAGGACGCTGCGGAGCTCCCCGTCCGGTGCGTAGCGGCACACCGCCCACCACAGGGCCTGCGCGACCCAGGTGCCCCAGAAGAGCAGCGCCCAGCCGGTGCTGAGATCGGTGAACAGGGTCGCCAGGGCGAGGGCCAGGCCGAGCAGCGTCCAGAGGACGACCCCGGCCGCGTCCCCGCGCGGCTGCCCCGGCGGTTCCTGCGCCGCCTCGTGCGCCGCCTCCCGTACGGCTTCCCCGCCCGCGGCGTCGGCCGCGACCTCATCGCGCTCCGGTGCGGCTCCGTCCCGCTCCCGCTCCCACTCCGCGGAGGGCTCCCGGTCCGCTTCCGGACCGTCCCACTCCGATTCCAGCGCATCCCGGTCCGCGCGGGCCGCCGCTGCCCGCGCGCGTTCGCGGCGGCGGGCGTCGATCGACCAGACCTGTCCGCAGCGGGTCAGCACCAGGTAGATCGACATCAGATGGACGACGTTGTCGCCGCCGTCGCCCATGAAGACGCTGCGGTTCTGCAGCGACAGCACGCCCACCATGAACAGCACGGAGAGCGTGCGGGTGCGCCAGCCGACCAGCAACAGGGCGCTCACCACGATGGCGAGGAGGTAGACGAGCTCGAACCACAGCCTTCCGTCGGACCACATCAGCACGGTGAAGGCGCCGTTGCCGTCGATGAGCTGCCGGGCCATCTCCCAGTTCCACGGGCCGTCCGGGCCGTACAGCTCGAGGCGGTTCGGCCACTCGCGGAGCAGGAAGAGCAGCCAGGTGAGGGAGAAGCCGATCCGCACCACGGCGGTCTGGTACGGGCCGAGTGCGGCGCCCGTGACGCGGGCGACGCCGTTCGCGAGCGCGCTGTCGAACCTGGGGGTGATCACTTGCCGCCCACCTCCGCCGAGCGGGCCGACGCGGTGCCGCCCGGTACGTCCTCACGGTTCACCGGCCACCAGGGCAGCACCCGGTAAACCGTCTTCCGCTCCGTCCGGTCCTCGCTCCACGCGGGCGGGGCGACGGGCGTGGTGGTCGAGCGGACCTGGATGCGCCGCACTTCGCCACCCTCCGTCTCGTAGCCGATGCGGGACATCACGATGCGCTGGATGTATTCCTCGGACAGCTGACCGCGCAGGCCGTTGGGCTTGTTGTCCTCGTCGTGCGAGCCGGTGAAGAAGTCCCAGGCGCGGCGCAATTCGTTCTGCTGCGTGTGACTGGGCAGCAGGTTGTGCCGGATGGCCGCGCCGTCCTGGCCCGAGAGGTTGGTCCAGCCGGTGGTCGAGACGCCGCCGTCGGGCGCCACCACCTCGGCGCGGGCGTGCACGGCCACGTTCTGCTGGAGCGGATTGGGGGCGAACAGCTTCCAGTTCTGTTCGAACTCCGGGTAGACGTAGTCGCCGATGGCCTCGCCATGCCGCTCCGAGACCGTATTGGTCGGCGCGACATGCAGGAACACCACTGAAAGATGCACCGCGACGGCCACCGATACGACCGCGACGGCCACCGCGACCACTATTCGGGCGGGCAGCGACAGCGCGCCGATCCCCTCCGGCTCCGCCGGCCCCTGTTCGTCTCGCTCCATCGCGCCTCTCCCTGGGAGAACGGTACTCAGCGCGCCCCTGCCGCGGCACACGTACGGCAGAAGGTCCGGGCACGGCGGTGGTTCCGGGTCCGGCACAGGACCACCCCGGGCTCCCGGCTCCGGCCGAGTCATCCACAGCCTTGACACCCTACGGCCATCCCCGCACCATTGAACCGAACGATCGGTCGGTCGGGTGGCGGGCCGGTTCCTTGAGCGTCGGGAGCGAGGGGCTGAGATGACAGCGCTGGACACGGTCGGCGCCGCAAGCGCGCCGGCAGCGGTGTTCGAGGCGGCGGTGGCAGCGGACGAACGGATCGAGCCGCGCGACTGGATGCCGGACGAATACCGCGCCACGCTGGTCCGGCAGATGGCGCAGCACGCCCACTCCGAGATCATCGGCATGCAGCCGGAGGCCAACTGGATCAGCCGCGCGCCCTCGCTGCGCCGCAAGGCGATCCTGATCGCCAAGGTGCAGGACGAGGCCGGGCACGGGCTGTACCTCTACAGCGCCGCCGAGACCCTCGGCACCAGCCGCGAGGAGCTCCTCGACAAGCTGCACGCCGGCCGTCAGCGGTATTCGTCCATCTTCAACTACCCCACGCTCACCTGGGCGGACGTGGGAGCCATCGGCTGGCTGGTGGACGGCGCGGCGATCACCAACCAGGTCCCGCTGTGCCGCTGCTCGTACGGGCCCTACGCCCGCGCGATGGTGCGGATCTGCAAGGAGGAGTCCTTCCACCAGCGCCAGGGGTACGAGCTGCTGCTCGCCCTGAGCCGGGGCACCGACGCCCAGCACGCGATGGCGCAGGACGCCGTCGACCGCTGGTGGTGGCCTTCGCTGATGATGTTCGGCCCCCCGGACACCGAGTCGTCCCACTCCGACCAGTCCATGGCCTGGAAGATCAAGCGGCACTCCAACGACGAGCTGCGGCAGCGCTTCGTGGACATCTGCGTGCCCCAGGCCGAGTCGCTGGGCCTGACCCTCCCCGACCCGGACCTGACGTGGAACGAGGAGCGGCAGAGCCACGACTTCGGACCGATCGACTGGGACGAGTTCCGCGCGGTGCTGCGCGGCAACGGTCCCTGCAACGAACAACGGCTCTCCCAGCGCCGCCGGGCGCACGAAGAGGGCGCATGGGTGCGGGAGGCGGCGACCGCCTACGCCGCCAAGCAGGGGAAGGCAGCCGAATGAACAACGACGACTGGCCGCTGTGGGAGGTCTTCGTGCGGAGCAGGCGCGGCCTGTCCCACACCCACGCCGGAAGCCTGCACGCCCCGGACGCCGAGCTGGCGCTGCGCAATGCCCGGGATCTCTACACCCGGCGGGCCGAGGGCGTCTCGATATGGGTGGTGCCGTCCGCCGTCATCACCGCCTCCTCGCCGGACGAGAAGGACCCGTTCTTCGAGTCCTCCGCCGACAAGCCGTACCGGCACCCGACCTTCTACGACATCCCCGAGGGGGTGCGTCACCTGTGACCACGACCACCGGGCTCCCCGCATCCTCACCGGCATCCTCGTCGGCGCCCGCCCTGACGGGTGCGCCCGCCGCGGCGGCGCTGGCCCTCGGCGACGACGCCCTCGTGCTCTCCCACCGGCTGGGGGAGTGGGCCGGTCACGCACCCGTGCTGGAGGAGGAGGTCGCGCTCGCCAACATCGCGCTCGACCTGCTGGGACAGGCCCGGCTGCTGCTCTCCCTCGTCGGCGACGAGGACGCGCTGGCCTACCTCCGCGAGGAGCGCGCCTTCCGCAACACCCAGCTCGTCGAACAGCCGAACGGCGACTTCGCCCGGACGATCGCCCGCCAGCTCTGCTTCTCCACCTACCAGGAGCTGCTCTACGACGAGCTGACGCTCGGCGACGGCCCCTTCGCCGCGATCGCGGCGAAGGCGGTCAAGGAGGTCGCCTACCACCGCGACCACGCCGAACTCTGGACCCTGCGGCTCGGCGACGGCACCGCCGAGAGCCACGAGCGGATGCAGACCGGGCTGACGGACATGTGGCGCTTCACCGACGAGCTGTTCCAGCCGGTGGAGGGGCTCGGCACCGACCCCGCCGCCCTGGAGGCCCGCTGGCTCGCCCGTACGACGGACGTCGTGGAGCGCGCCACACTCACCGTCCCCGAGGTCCCCCGCCGGCACGGCTGGCAGGCCGGCGTGGGGCGGCAGGGCCTGCACACCGAGCCGTTCGGGCTGCTGCTGGCCGAGATGCAGCACCTGCACCGCAGCCACCCGGGGGCGTCATGGTGACCACCACCGCGCTCGAGGAGCGGCTGCGCGAGCTGGCCGGCTCCGTCCCGGACCCGGAACTGCCGATGGTGACGCTGGCCGAGCTGGGGGTGCTGCGCGGGCTCCGGGTCCTCGGCCCGGGGCAGGTCGAGGTCGAGCTGACGCCGACCTACACCGGCTGTCCGGCGATCGAGTCGATGGCCGCCGACATCGAGTCGCTGCTGCACGGCGAGGGCGTACCCGAGGTCTCGGTGCGCACCGTCCTCTCCCCGCCCTGGACCACGGACGCCATCAGCGCGGAGGGCCGCCGGAAGCTCGCCGAGTCCGGCATCGCGCCGCCGCGCCCCACCGGGCCGTCCGGCGGTGACCGCGCGGGCGGCGGCCCCGTGCCCGTGGAGCTGGCCATCCACTGCCCGCACTGCGGATCGACCGCCACCACCCTGCTCAGCCGCTTCTCCTCGACCGCCTGCAAGTCCCTGCGCCGCTGCGAGTCCTGCCGGGAACCCTTCGACCACTTCAAGGAGCTGTGATGACCGCACCCCGCCACGGTGCGTTCCACCCCCTGCGGGTGGCCGCGGTCGACCGGCTCACCGACGACGCCGTCGCCGTCACCTTCGAGGTGCCGCCCGAGCTGCGCGACACCTTCCGGCACGCCCCTGGGCAGCACCTCACCATTCGCCTCTTCCTGGAGGGCGCGGAGATCCGCCGCACCTACTCCATCTGCGCCCCGGTGACCGGCGCCGACGGCCCGCACTCCCTGCGGGTGGGGATCAGGCTCGTGGAGGAGGGCGCCTTCTCGACGTACGCGCTCAAGGAGCTGGCCGCCGGGGACACGCTGGAGGTGATGCCCCCGGCCGGGCGGTTCATCCTCGAACCCCACCCCGGGTACTACGCCGCCGTGGTCGGCGGCAGCGGCATCACGCCGGTGCTGTCCATCGTCTCGACGCTGCTGTCCCGGGAGCGGGAGGCGCGCTTCTGCCTGGTCCGCAGCGACCGCAGCACCGCTTCGGCGATGTTCCTGGACGAGCTGGCTGATCTCAAGGACCGCTGGCCCGGCCGGTTCCAGCTGGTGCAGACCCTCACCCGGGAGGAACAGCAGGCCGGGCTGCCCTCCGGCCGGCTCGACGAGCCCCGGCTGACGGACCTGTTGCCGGCGCTGCTGCCGGTGAAGCGGGTCGACGGCTGGTTCCTCTGCGGCCCGTACGGGCTCGTCGACGGCGCCGCCCGGGCGCTGCACGGCCTCGGTGTCCGGCGGGACCGGGTCCACCAGGAGATCTTCCACGTCGAGGAGACGCTCGCGGGTGACGCATCCGCGGCCGGCACCGGCTCCCCGGCTGCCCGCCCCGCGGCGGCCCCCGAGGACAGCGCCGTGACCGCGACGCTGGACGGCCGCTCCGGCCACTGGCCCGTCCGGGACGGCGAATCGCTGCTGGAGACGGTGCTGCGGAACCGCGCGGACGCGCCGTACGCCTGCAAGGGCGGCGTCTGCGGCACCTGCCGGGCATTCCTCGTCTCGGGAGAGGTGCGGATGGATCGCAACTTCGCCCTCGAACCGGACGAGCTCGAAGCCGGCTACGTGCTGGCCTGCCAGTCCCAGCCGGTGACGGAGCGGGTGGAGCTGGACTTCGACCGCTGACGGACGCGCCCGCGCCCCCGGCGCCGGGGCGTCTCCGAGACCACTGCGGGCGGCGGGCTACGAGTGACCGCGTTCGGCGGCCCGTGCTCAGCCGGCCGGGCTCGGTGAGCGGGCTCGGTGAGCGGGCTCAGTGGCCGGGCTCACTGGGCGGGCTCAGTGGCCCCCGCTCGGTCAGGGCTCAGCGGGCCGGACCGAAGGCCGGGCAGCCCGGTAACGGGGCTCAGAGGACGGCGGGGCGGCCGCCGCCTTCGCTGACCAGGGGCCGGCCGGCCGCTTCCCAGCCCATCATCCCGCCGTCCACATTCACCGCGTCCACGCCCTGTGCGACCAGGTACTGGGTCACCTGCGCGGACCGGCCGCCGACCCGGCACACCACGTGCACCCGGCCCGCGTCCGCCGTCGCCTCGGTCAGCTCGCCGTAGCGCGCCACGACCTGGCCCATCGGGATGTGCAGCGCTCCGTCGGCATGGCCGGCGGCCCACTCGTCGTCCTCCCGGACGTCCAGCAGAAAGCCGTCGGACGGCACCGCCGCGGCGTCCACCGCGGGCACCTGGGCGAAGTTCATGAATCTGCCTTTCTCCGAATCTGCGTCCCGGCGTACGGAGCCGGGGGAACCCGGTAGCACCAGCCGGCCGTCCGCGGCACGTTACCCGGCCATTTCCGCCAGCCTGGACTCACGCTCCGAGACCTGCGCCAGCAGCTGCTCGGCGATCTCGTCGAGCAGCCCGTCCGGATCGTCGGGCGCCATCTTCAGCATCGCCCCGATGGCGCTCGACTCCAGCTCCGATGCGGCGGCAGCGAGCTTCTCCTTGCGCTCGGCCAGCCACTCCAGGCGGGCGTAGAGCTCCTCGCTCCGGCCGGCCCACGGCTGCTCGGGTGCCGGGCCCGACTCCCACTCGGCCGCGAGCGCGGACAGCACCTCCTGGTCACCGAGGGCGTACGCCGCGTTGACCCGGGAGATGAAGGCGTCCCGCCGCTCCCGTTCGGCGTCGTCCCGCGCCAGGTCCGGATGGGCCTTGCGGACCAGCTCCCGGTAGATCCGCCGGGCCTCCTCGCCCGGACGCACCCGGCGCGGCGGCTGCACCGGCCGCTCATGGAGCATGGCGTCGGCCTCGGGCGGGATGCCGTTCGCGTCGATCCAGCCGTGGAACAGCTCCTCCACGCCCGGCATCGGCTCCACCAGGGCGCGCAGCTCGCCGGCCCGCTTGACGTCCTCGGGCCGCTTCGTGCGGGCCGCGACCGCCTCCGCGATCAGGGCGTCCAGCTCGTCCAGCCGCGTGTACATCGGGCCGAGCCGCTGGTGATGCAGCCGGGAGAAGTTCTCCACCTCGACCCGGAAGGTCTCCACCGCGATCTCGAACTCGATCAGCGCCTGCTCGGCCCCGAGCACCGCCTTCTCCAGGCGCTGGGTCGCCTGCCGGTCGGCCTCCCGCCACTCGGCCTCGAGCTTCTCGGCCTCCTGCTGCTCTGCCTCCAGCTTCTCGGCGTCCAGCTCCTCGGCGTCCTGCTGCCCGTTCTCCCGCCGGCCGTCCTGGTGCTGGTCGGCCTCGTGCTGGTCGGCGGTGGGCTCCGTCTGCCCGGCCTCCTGCTGCTCGGCCGCGGGCTCCGTCTGCTCGGCTTCCGGATTCGTCACTCGTACAGCCTACGAGCTAGCGGGCCCGCTCCCGGACGGCTCGCTCAGACGCCCGTCTCCGCCGCCGTCCGGCCGCTCCGCACCGCCGCCGCCAGCTCGGCGTGATCCGCTTCCGTACGGTCCGCGTACGCCACCGCGAAGGCCGCCACGGCCTCGTCCAGCTCCTCGGTCCGGCCGCAGTAGCCGGCGATCAGCCGGGGGTCGGCGCTGTGCGCGTGGGCTCGCGCCAGCAGTGCGCCGGTCATCCGCCCGTAGTCGTCGAGCTGGTCCGCGGCCAGCGCCGCCGGGTTCACGCTCCCCTTGCGGTTCCGGAACTGCCGCACCTGGAACGGCCGGCCCGCCACCGAGGTCCAGCCCAAGAGGGTGTCGCTCACGACCTGTATCCGCTTCTGGCCCTGCACGATCCGGCGGCCCTCGTGCCCGGCATCCGGCACCGGGCTGTTCAGCCGCGGGTCCAGCGCCACCTTCCCCGTGTACGGCAGCAGCGCCGACGGCCGGGCCTCCTTCACCTGGAGCACCATCGCCTCCTCACGGTGGTCCAGCAGCAGCACCACATAGGAGCGCAGGCCGACGCTGCCGGTGCCGACCAGCCGGAACGCCACGTCATGCACCGCATACCGGGCGAGCAGCGGCAGCCGGTCCTCCGGCAGCGTCCCGAGATAGCCGCCCAGCGAGCGGGCCACGGCCGACGCCTCGGCGTCCGGCACCCGGCGGAGCACCGGCGGCGCGTCCGTGAAGCGGGCCGAGCCGTCGGGCAGCCGCTCCGTCGACCGGGCGGCGAACCGCGCGCTCGTGTTGCGCTTGGCCTTCTCCGCAACCCGCTCCAGCGTGCCCAGCAGATCCCGGGCGTCCGTGTGCGACACCAGCTCCTCGTCCGCGATCGCCTGCCACGCCTCCAGCGCCGGCAGCTTCGCGAGCAGCCGCATCGTCCGCCGGTAGGCACCGGCCGCGTCGTGCGCGGCGGCCCGGCAGGTGTCCTCGCCGGCCCCCGTCTCCCGGCCGGCGAGCACCAGCGAGGTGGCGAGCCGCTTGAGATCCCACTCCCAGGGGCCGTACGTCGTCTCGTCGAAGTCGTTGATGTCCATGACCAGGCCGCCGCGGGCATCGCCGTAGAGGCCGAAGTTCGCGGCGTGCGCATCACCGCACAGCTGCGCGCCGATCCCGCTGACCGGGCTGCCCACCAGGTCGTGCGCCATCAGGCCGGCCGAGCCGCGCAGGAACGCGAAGGGGGCGGCGGCCATCCGGCCGACCCGGATCGGCGTGAGCTCCGGCAGTCGGCCGGCATTCGACTCCTCCACCGCCCGCACCGCACCGGGCCGGTCCGGCCCCGGAGGCGGCAGCTGCGCGTGCGAGGCACGGGGCACACACTTCCGCAGCGTCTTTCCCGCCCGCTTGGGCGAGGCCGCGGAGTCCGCCGGGCGGGGCGCGAAGCCCGGTACGGCAGGCATTCGCCGACCCGGCCGGGGCTCCACGCCCGGCCCCGTGCCCGCG